>CAZTEE010000022.1:0-15401 GCA_964611775.1 uncultured Phycisphaeraceae bacterium
CGAAGAGCTCGAGCCGGATCGCGTGCTGCTCGTAGGCCGGGTGTACGTCGATGGTGTCGCCGCGGACGCGGTACGTGCCGCGGGCCAGCTCGATGTCATTGCGCTGGTACTGGAGGTCGCTCAGTGCGAGCAGGAAACCCCGGCGGTCTAGCAACTGTCCGCGTTCGACGGCGACGACCTTGCGTCCGTACTGGTCCGGCGAACCCAGCCCGAAGATGCACGAGACCGACGCGACGACGATCACATCATTACGGCTCAGCAGGCTGCTCGTCGCGGCGAGGCGCAGACGGTCGAGATCGTCGTTGCGGCTCGCGTCTTTCTCGATGTAGATGTCCCGCTGGGGGATATAGGCCTCGGGCTGATAGAAATCATAATATGATACGAAGTAGCACACGGCGTTGTTCGGGAAGAGTTCGCGCATCTCCTCGTAGAGTTGGGCGGCGAGTGTCTTGTTGTGGCTGATGATCAGCGCGGGCCGACCGAGGCGGGCGATGGTGTGCGCCATGGTGAATGTTTTGCCCGTCCCGGTGGCGCCGAGCAGGCACGCCGCGCTGTCGCCGCGTCGCCCGAGCCGATCGACGAGCGCGTCGATCGCGGCGGGCTGATCGCCCGTCGGCGTCATATCAGAAACGATCTGGAACGGGCGGTCGATGACGAGCATGCGCGTATTCTAGGTGCTGTTCGAGCGATTGAAACAAATGATGCGCGGGAATCTGATCTGGTGGCATGGGCGTCTCGCCCGCGGACATCGAGTTCTGTTGGCGCACGCGACGGGTGGGACGCCGGTCCCACCGAATCCATGCTCACGCGGCGTCAGCCCTACCATGCGGTTTATGGAGACGATCGGATCGATCTTTGATGGCGTGCTGCACGTCGTGCTCGAGGCTTCGCCCTGGCTTGTGCTGGGGCTGGTGGCGGCGGGGCTGGTGCGCGCGTTCCTGCCGGCGGAGATTGTCGCGCGGTGGATGGGCGGACGCGGGCCGGGTTCTATCACCTTCGCGGCGTTTCTCGGCGCGCCGCTGCCGTTGTGCTCGTGCGGTGTGCTGCCGGTGGCGATCGGGCTGCGCGAACGCGGCGCGTCCAAGGGGGCGACGGCGTCGTTCCTGGTTGCGACGCCCGAGACCGGGCTGGATTCCATCGCGCTCTCTTACGCGCTGCTCGGGCCGTTCTTCGCTATCGCGCGGCCGATCGCGGCCATCGCGACGGCGATCACGGCGGGGTTGGCGGTTCTCATTGTCGATCGGGAAGGGGATGGATCGAATGCGGAGAAAGGCAGTGGGGGAGGAGGGGGGAAGGCATGCCGCGCAGGTGAGGGCGTGCGACAGAGGGCAGATAAAATAAATAATAATAGTTGCTGTTCTGTGGTGGGGGGCACGGGCGAGACGCCGGCGCCGCCGGGGGATACTGTGCCACTGGGGTTTGGGGTGGCCCGGCTGTCCGAGCCGGGCGCGGACAGCGTTAATGATGACAAGGTGTTGGGGGCGGCTTCTTCGGCGCAGCCGTGCTGTTCGCGCACGGGCGAGACGCCCGTGCCACTGGGGACGCCCGTGCCATTTGTGGCGGCGAAGCCGGGCTGGGTAGCGCGTGTGGTTGAAGGGCAGCGTTATTCGTTCGGGCGGCTGCTGACGGATATTGCATTGTGGCTTGGGATCGGGCTTGTTTTCGCGGGTGTGATGCGGGCGGTGGTCGAACCGGGGGCGCTGGCGTCGCTGTCGGGGGTGTGGGCGATGCTGGCGGCGCTGGTCGCGGGCGTGCCGCTGTACATCTGCGCGAGCGCCGCGACGCCGATCGCCGCGGGGCTGCTGGCGACGGGCGTCTCGCCGGGCGTCGCGATAGTTCTACTGCTCGCCGGGCCTGCTACGAACATCGGCGCGCTGGGCGTGATCCGCAAGCATCTAGGCGGACGCGCGACGACCGCGTATCTCGGCGCGATCATCGTGATGTCGTTCGCATCGGGCTTGATCGTCGAATGGATGGTCGGCCGGTTCGGCATAGACATCGCGGGGCAGGTCGGAGCGGGCGCGAGGCATGTTCCGCACTGGCTCGCGGTGGGGTCGGCGGCGCTGCTCGGGCTAAGCATTCTGATCCCGATCGTGCGGCGGATCGCGCGAGTATGAGGGTACGAATATCGCCGGGCCGTCCGGGGGACGGCCCGGCTCGGAGGATGCGTGTAATCGAGCAGATATAAGATATAAGCGTACGCCGGTTCATTCCGGTTGGGCGAGCAGTTCGCGTGGCGGGCGCCCGGCTAGCCTGCGCGCCGGCGCGTACGCCGTCGCGAGAGCCAGCAGCAGCACGATCGCCCATCCGATCGCGATCGCGCGGATCGGCGGTTCGAGCGCGAGGTCAAGCCCGGCGATCCGGCGGTAGAGGGTCAGTTCGCTCCACGCCGCCTGAAGCCCGAGCGCAGTCCCGAGCAGGCCCGCTGCGAGCGCCATGACGAACGCCTCGATCAGCACGAGCCGACCGAGCAGACGACCTTCCGCGCCGACAGCGCGGAGGACGCCGAACTCGAATCGTCGGGCGTCGATCCCGGCGACTATCACATTGCCTACACCGAGACACGCGATCAGGATCGCGGCGACGGCGACGCTGCTCATCACAAGGAACGCACCGGTGGCGATGTTCTCGACGGTTGCCTTGATCTCGCGGCCGGACCCGACGGAAACGCTCGAACCCGCGAACGCCCGGCGCAATAAGCGCACGGCTTCATCGTCGTCCAGCGAATCGTCTAGATCGACCTGCACCATGGTGACGCTATCGACGCCGAAGTGTTTTATAAGATCGTCGCGCGTGCCGAAGACGGCGGAGACGGCCTGGCTTCGGAACTGCTTGCCGATGTCGAAGAACTTGCTGGCGAGCTCGAGGCCCGGGGAGGTGATGACGCCGACGATGTCGAATGTGACCGGTGTGGTGCTCGCGCCGGCGGGGACGTTGATTGTGAGCGTGTCGCCGACGCCGAGGCCTCTGGCGACGCGGAATTCTTTAGCTACGAGGACGGCGCCGCCGGCTTTTAGGCGTGGGATGGCGGTTTCGGGGTCGCCGTCGAGCCAGGCGAGACGTGTCATGGCGAAGAAAGGTTCCGGCTCGAAGGCAACGAAAGAAGTTGATAGGTCCTGAAGGCCGGTGACTCCGAAGACCCCGGCGTCGTCGACGTCGATGATGGTGACGGCGTTGGAGCGAGTGACGAATGGTAGTTGGTCGATTTTTTCGCGGTCGGCGGGCTTGAGGCCGAACCAGCCGTGGACGAAGGCGTCGGGGAAGTCGACCGACCCGAGCCATTGTCCGACGAGCGCGCCGCCGGCGGTCCAGATGGTGGTCATCATCGCCAGCCCGACCATCAGCGATGCCGCCGTCATGCCGTAACGGAACGGGCTTACCGCGAAGGTCTCTGCGATGAGAGCGGCGGGGACGCGCATGAGCCTTGCGATCGGCGGTCCGATGACGCGCGCGACGAGCAGCACCGCGGGTGCGCCGAGAAGGAAATAGCCGATGAACATTCCCTGTACCCCGCCGAGGATATAAGTCCAGAATGCGCGGTCGGGCGTGTCGGCGGTAGCCATAAGTGCGAACGCTGCGAGTATGAGTGTAAGCCCGGCCGCGAGGGAGATGAGCACGGGTCGGCGTGAGCGAGGCGCGGCGCGCGAGGCCATTGCTTGCAGCGGAGAGACGCGCGTGGCCAGGAACGCCGGCCAAGCGGCGCCGAGGATCCCGGTCGCGAGCGCGCCGAACGCGGCGAGCGATACGCCGGCGGTCGGGATGACGAGTCCGGCGGAGAGGTGCTCACGGAATAACGTTACACCGGCGAGCGCGATTAGAATCCCCGCGGGGACGCCGAGGCTTGCGCCCGCGCCCCCGATGAATGCTCCGATGGTGAGTTGCGCCCCGGCGACTTGAGATTTTGAGCCGCCGACACTGCGGACGATGGCGAGTTCTCGTTGCCGTTGCGCGACATCGGTCGCGAGTCCTGTGAGGATGATGAGTGCGGCGGCGAGGAAGCCGATGATCGACACGACGACGAGGCCGATCTGTTGTGCTCTGATGTTGCGGTCGATGCCGGACGTGATGCGTTCGGTGGGCTGGACGACGAGTCCGGCGGGGAGATCGACGCCGAACTCATCGGCGAAATCGGCGGGGTCGGCGCCGGGTTTGAGGATGATGTCGATGACTCGGAGCGCGCCGGGTTCGCCGAGGATCTCGCCGAAGGTAGCGCGATCGAGTACGGCGCGTGGTCGGAGGAGTTCGGCGAATGGCGGCTTCGCGATGACGCCGGTGACTGTCATCGTGTCCGGCCCGCCGAAATATGAGAACGGGCGGACGGAGTCACCGACCGTAACGCCGAGGTCCGCGGCGATGCGTTCCTCGACGGCGATCTCGTCGGGTGCGCGAGGCGGTCTGCCCGAAAGAAGGTCTAAGGGGCGCGCGGCGAACTCGGGTTCGAACTCGACGCCGTCGGCGCTGGCGACGACCTCGATGCCTTTATTCGTAAGTGTGACGGGGCCGAGTGCGCGGGGGAGTATGCGTGCGACGGCGGGCGATTCGCGTGCGCGGATAAGCACGGCGTCGTCGATAGAGCCTTCACCGAGCGGCGCGATTCGGACATCGGCGACGCCGACGGTCGCGGCGATCCGTCCGCGTAGCGAGGCGTTGACGGAGGCGACGCCGCAGGTGATCGCGACGATCAGCGCGGCGCTGCAAGCGACGGCGGCGACGAGCAGTGACGCGCGGAAGCGTCTACCGGCCAGTGCGTTGATAGCGAGCCGCCACACCGCTTGCATCGAGTCCTTCCGTGTCGAATGAGCCGAGTATCGCCCCGTCGCCGAGCACATGCACACGTCGGCAGTGAGCGGCGGCGGCGGGTTCGTGTGTGACCATCAGTACGAGCACGGCGCGCTCGAGAGCGAGTTCGCCGAGTAGTTTCCAGAGTTTGTCGCTGGCCGCGGAGTCGAGTGCTCCGGTGGGTTCGTCGGCGAGTATCACGGGTGGCTGGAAATAGAGCGCGCGGGCGATGGCGACGCGCTGCTGTTCGCCGCCGGAGAGCGCTTCGGGGCGGTGGTCCAGCCGCGCGCCAAGCCCGAGGCGGTCGAGTAGTTCGCGGCTTCGTCGGCGGGCATCGGCGGTTTTTTCCCCGGCGAGCAGGGCGGGGAGTTCGACGTTCTCGCGCGCGGTGAGTGTCGGGAGGAGATTGAAGCGTTGGAAGATGAGGCCGATCTCCCGGCGTCGGAATCGTGTGAGGGCGCGGTCGTCGAGGGAGTCGATGCGGACGCCGGCGATGTGGATCTCGCCGGAGTCCGGCGTGTCGAGGGCGGCGAGCAGGTGGAGGAGAGTGGATTTGCCGCTGCCCGACGGCCCCATGACGGCTTCGAAGCCGGGCTCGTCGATGCGCAGATCAAGTTCGCGCAGTGCGGGGACGGACTCGGCGCCGAGCCGATACGACTTGTTAACCGCGACGCAGCGGATCATGCGACGGCCCGTCGGGGGTGGTGGGTGAGGCCGGGGTTGCAGTGGGCGTCGTGGTTCACTGCGGAGGCGCAGTTATCGCAGCGATCAGAAATAGCGTAAAAATCTCTGAATCCTGACATGAACGCAGTCATGATCTACGATTCTCTGGGCGAAGCGGCACGAGCGCGAATAGTGGCACGGGCGTCTCGCCCGTGCGCTGAAGGCATCGCTTTATTAGAGCGTCTTGCGTCGATTTGTTTCTCCTATGAAGAGACGTATTGTCGCTTGGCCGGAGCGAAGCGGAAGTCAGGGTTGCGGGAGGAATGACGGCGGGACGCCTGTGCCACCTCTGATCACTGGTTCATGCGATGCACGTCGTCACGAATGCTTCGAGGTGTACGTCTGGGCGTCCATGAGAGATTCGAGCGGGCCGGTGTCGGCGACTTTCAATTTGACGAGCCATCCGGCGTTAAAGGGGTCGGTGTTGAGGACCGAGGGGTCGTCTGCGAGGCGCGGGTTGACCTCGACGATCTCCCCGCCCAGGGCGGAGTAGACGTCGGCGGTCGCCTTGACGGATTCGATCTCGCCGACGGAGCCTCCGGGTTTGATAGTTGTGCCGGCGGGCTTCATCTCGACGTAGGTGATGTCGGTGAGTTCATCGACGGCGAACTTGGTCACTCCGAGTGTGAGGGTGTCGCCGTCGAGTTTGTGCCATTCGTGTGATTCGGAATATCGGCGGTCGGAAGGGGGTGTCATCGTGCGGCCTCGGGTCTGTGGCGGTTGGGGGTATGACTTGATGATCCGCGACACCGCAGGCGCCGCGCGTGCGGGCATGGTACCGCGTTCGGCGTCGGGCCGAGCGGCGGGGCGGGATCGCACGCGAGTCGGTAGAGTTGACGGACTCGGATTCGGCGCCCCTCATGCTTCAGATTCTCGCTGTCAGTTCGTTGCGTTCGATGCTCACGGGTCGGCGTGCGTCGCTGACGCTCGAGGATGTTCCCCGTGTCGCGCGGGAGGAACTCGGGCTGTTCGGGGTGGCGGTCCCGACGGACGTGCTCACCGGGGCGAGCCTAGCTACGCTCGACGCGCTCCGGCACGCCGCGGACAAGGCTTCATGCCCGGCGCTGCTTTTATATGAGCCGGCCCCGCTGAGGTTGATCGACCCGCGCCGGCGTAACGAGGCGATCGAGCGTGTGTCGAAGGTTCTCTTTGCGGCGGATCGGCTCGGGTGCAGCGCCGCGGGAATCTCGATCTTCGCGCCGGACACGGACGCGGCGTTCGGCGAAGCGGTGGATTCGGTCCGTCGCGCGATGGAGAGCGCGGATCGGCTGGGGATCAATCTTCTCCTGCGTCCGGCGGAAGGTCTGACGAGCACGCCGGACCGTGTGACGGAACTTATCAAACGTGTCGGCGGGTTCCGCCTGGGGACGCTGCCTGATTTCGCATCTGCGTCGGCGACGGGGGACATGGAGCATCACCTTCGACGTTTGGCGCCGTACGCGCCGGTGGTGCTTGCGACGACATCGGAGTTTTCCGAAACAGGGCGGCACTCGGCGTACGATCTTGAACCCGCTGTGCGGGCGCTCGTCGAGATCGGTTACGACGCGACGCTGGCGATCGACTATCGCGGCGCCGGGGATCCTAAGGAAGGTGTGATGCGGACGCGCGACGAACTCGTCCGGATCTTCGAGGAGGTCCGCGCGTGACGGTCTCGAGCGTGATCGTGACCATCGACGGCCCTGCCGGGACGGGCAAGAGCACTGTCGGGCGCGAACTAGCACACCGGCTCGGGCTTGAGTTTCTCGACACCGGCGCGATGTACCGGGCCGCGACGGCGCTGGTTATCGACCGCGGGATCGATCCCGACGACGAGGGGGCGGTGTCGCGGGCCGTGGCGGACGCGGATATGCACTTCGACTGGACTACCGACCCGCCGACGATCCACACATTCGGCATGGCGATGTCGGATCGGCTGCGCGAGGCGGACGTTTCGTCGCTGATATCGAGACTCGCTGCGCAGGCGCCGCTGCGCGAGGTGATGGTCGCGCGGCAGCGTGCGATCGGCGCGAAACATCCCCGGCTCGTCACCGAAGGGAGAGACCAGGGGTCCGTTGTGTTCCCGGATGCGGATGTAAAATTTTATCTGCACGCCTCGCCGCACGTCCGAGCCGAGCGTCGCGCCAGGCAGATCGAAGAAGCCGGGCGAGTGGCAGATGTAGCGGCGATCGAGCGCGACCTGATCACCCGGGACGAGCGAGACGCCGCACGCTCGGTCGGCCCGCTGGTTCGGCCGCGGGGGTCGGTGGACATTGACACCTCGGCGCTGGGTTTCGACGAGGTGCTTGATCGGCTCGAACGGGCGGTGCGCGAGCGGGTTCCGCGGGGCGTGCTCGAGGGAGTCTGCGGGGACGGCCGTGGGTGAGCGTTCGGGCGAGGCTGGGCCGACGTTAGTGCAGAGGTTGTTCTACGCGGTATGCAAGATTATTATATTTGGTATATTTCGCACTGTGCTTCCCGTGCGTGTGACGGGGCGCGGCCGCCTGCCGCGTGCGGGTGGGGTGCTTCTCGTGGCGAACCATCAGTCGTATCTCGATCCGCCGTTGATAGGCGTGTGGCTTGGGCGTCGGTTTCACTCGATGGCGCGGGAGGGGCTGTTCGAGCCCCGGGCGCTGAGATGGGTGATCTGCGCGCTCGGCGCGTTCCCGGTGCGCGAGGGCGGCAGGCCGGATCTGGAGGCGGTGCGCCGGGCTGTGGCGCTGCTTGAGACGGGAGAGATCGTGCTGATTTTTCCCGAGGGGACGCGGACGACGGACGGCGGCGTCGGAGAGTTCAAGCCGGGTGTGGCGCTGCTGCTCAAGCGGGCGTCGTGCCCGGTAGTGCCGGTCGCGATCGGGGGGGCGTTCGAGGCGTGGCCGCGGGGCCGGCGCACGCCGAAACTATTTCAGAGATTGCGTGTCGCGTTCGGCGAGCCGATCGAGAGCGGGGAACTGCTCGCCGGCGGCGTGGAGGCGGCGATACTTCGGCTGCGCGAGGAAGTAGTCCGGCTCGGCCCCGATCTTCGCCCGGACGGCGCGGAAAATCAACGCGGTCATACGTAACTCAATCGAATGTTTACCCGGCGGCGCCTGCGGGTCGGGGCCGATGCACGGGGGTAGGGTAGGTAATCACGCGATCGCTAGAATCGGCGCATGAACGAACCGGCGGCGACGATATCACGCGCATCGGCGGGCTCACCCGCGCGAATGCACCGATTTGAAGTCCGAGTCAGACCCGGCGGCGACGATCCGCGCGCCGCCAGGCTCCGGCGCGAGGCGGACGCGATCGGGATCCCGATCCAAGGCGTCGATATCGCGCGTGTCTACCTCGTCCACGCCGAACTCAGCGACCATGACGCCGACCGTGTCGCAATTGATCTCCTCGCCAATCCTGTGCTTGAAAGCGCAACGCTCGGCGCCGGCCCGGTCACGCCCGGCACGGTCGTCATCGAGATCCACCCGCTCCCGGGCGTGATGGACCCGCCCGCGCAGACCGTCGCCGATGCGATCCGCGAACTCGTCGGCGTCGAGTGTGTTCGCGCCTCGACCGGCTGGCGGTACGACCTCGCCGGCGTGAATCCCGCGGAGGCCCTTCGGCTTGCCGAGCGACTTCTATATAATCCGGTGATTCAAGGCGTTCACGCCGAGCCTTATTTCCCCGATGATTTCCCGCGCGGCGAGCCGCGTCCGTTCTCGTTGACGCGCGTGCCGATCCGCGAACTCGACGACGCCGGGCTGGAACGGCTCAGCCGGGACGGGCATCTGTTTCTTTCGCTCTCCGAGATGCGCGCGATCCGCGATCATTACCGCGAGGCCCGCCGCGACCCGACCGACATCGAACTCGAAACGCTGGCGCAGACCTGGTCCGAGCACTGCGTCCACAAAACACTTAAGTCGGATATTATTTATCGCGGTCCGGCGGGTGACACGATCGACTTCTCGAACCGCCCGGGGCATACGGTCCTGTCCGACGGGGCGGTGAAAATCGAGAATCTGCTGCGCTCGACGGTCGCGGCGGCGACGCACGAACTGATCGCGGAGGGCGTCGGCTGGACGCTGAGCGTCTTCGTGGACAACGCCGGAATCATCGAGTTTGACGATGAGCACGCGGTGTGCGTGAAGGTCGAGACGCACAACCACCCGAGCGCGATCGAACCCTACGGCGGCGCGGCGACCGGCGTCGGCGGATGCATACGCGACATAATCGGAACGGGGCTGGCGGCAAAGCCGATCGCCAACACCGATGTATTCTGCGTCGCGTACCCGGATTCATTTGATGATTCGACATTGCCGACGGGGTGTCTGCATCCGGCGCGTGTGCTGAAGCAGGTTGTCGCGGGCGTGCGCGACTACGGCAACCGGATGGGGATCCCCACGGTGTCGGGCGGCGTGTTCTTCGATGACAGATATGTGGGGAACCCGCTGGTGTATTGCGGGTGCGTGGGGGTGATGCCGCGCGACAGGATCGCGGGGGCGGCGCGGCCGGGCGATCTGATAGTCGCGCTGGGCGGACGGACGGGCCGGGACGGGATCCACGGCGCCACGTTCAGCAGCGCAGAACTCACGGACACTCACGCGGACGAGTTTGCGCACGCGGTGCAGATCGGGAACCCGATAGAAGAAAAGAAAGTTCTTGATGCCATCCTGCGGGCCCGCGACTTCGTCGATGGGCCGCTGTATTCCGCGATCACAGATTGCGGCGCCGGGGGCTTCTCGAGCGCGGTCGGGGAGATGGGCGAATCGCTGGGCGCGGAGGTGCATCTGGATCGGGCGCCGCTGAAGTACGATGGGCTGTCGTACAGCGAGATATGGATCAGCGAGGCGCAGGAGCGGATGGTGCTGGCGGTCCCCGCCGAACGTCTCGCGTCGTTGCGTGAGATATGCGAGGAGGAGGGAGTGGAACTGGCGGCGCTGGGGACGTTCGGCACGCCGGGGCGTGAACTGATATTAAAATATCACGGCGAAGAGGTCGGCAGGATTAGCATGGAGTTCCTGCACGACGGCCTGCCGCGCGAGACTCGCGAGGCGGTATGGGCGCCTGGGGGGGGGGATGGTGGTTCTGAGGTGGGGGTTCGCCCGGACGGGACGCCCGTGCCACAGGGGTTGCCCGTTCGTGATGCGCTGCTGGCGCTGCTCGCACATCCTAATATTGCTTCGAAACGATGGATCATAAATCAGTACGACCATGAGGTGCAGGGCGGGACGATCGTCAAGCCGCTCGCGGGGCCGGTGGGGGATGAGTCCGGCGACGGTCCGAGCGACGCCGCGGTCGTGCGTCCGGTCCCCGGATCGTCACGCGGGCTGGCGATATCGCAGGGGTTGGCGGTCCCGGCTGGCGACCCCGCCGCGGGCGGCGATCCTTACATCGCGGCGATCGACGCCGTGGACGAGTGCGTGCGAAACCTGGTGTGCGTGGGCGCGGACCCGTCGCGGATCGCGATCCTGGACAACTTCTGCTGGCCGAGTTGCAAGAAGCCGGAGAATCTCGCGTCGCTGGTGCGTGCCGCGGAGGGCTGCTACGACGCCGCGAAGGCTTATCGCACGCCGTTCGTCAGCGGGAAGGACTCGCTGAATAATCAGTTTGTGACTGAGGCCGGCGAGACGATCGAGATCCCGCCGACGCTGCTGATAACGGGCGTGGGGATCGTGCCCGACACTTCACGCTGCGTGACGATGGACCTCAAGGCCGGCGCGCGCGGGCTGGATACAATATTGATATTGATCGAGCCGAGTGACGGCGAGCGAGACGAGCCGGCTGCGCGTGCCCGGGTGGCGCACGCTGTGCATGCGCTGATCGCATTCGGGGGGGCGCTCGCGGCGCACGACTCGAGCGAGGGCGGCGTGGCGGTCGCGGTCGCGGAGATGGTCCTCGCCGCGGGCGACGCAGGCGCCGAGATTGAAATTTATGAGCCGTTCGATGAGCGTCCCGCTCGGTACATACTCGAGGTCGCGGACGAGCAAGGCGCCCGAGCAGCGCTCGAACGCGCGGGCGTGAGCGTGACCCGGATCGGCCGGGGTTCGCCTGATCTGCGCGGGCTGACGATCGTCTCGGCGGGAGAGCGGGCGCACATCGGGATCGGCGAACTGCGCGACGCGTTCTTCAGCATGGCGGGGGTCTGAGCGCCGATTGGCGCTAATCAATGGACGAAGAATCGGTCGGCGATGCGAGTTCCGATCCACACCGCTGCAAGCCCGAGCGCGTTGACAAGGAGCACGTTCAGCGCTGCGAGCGTCCAGCGTGGGTCCATGAGGAGCATGAAAGTTTCGTACCCGAATGCGGAGTAGGTCGTGAACCCGCCGAGGACGCCGACGGTGATGGCGAGGCGGTGCTCTTCGCGGACACCGGTGGCGGAGGCGAAGATAGCGCCGGCGAACCCGATGCCGGCACAGCCGAGCACGTTGACGATGAGCGTCCCGAGCGGCAGGCCGCCGGCGTAGTGGCCGCCGGCCCACAGACCGATGATATATCGTGCGACGCCGCCGACCCCGGCGCCGATGAATATGAGGATCGCGGCCGACATGAGAATTCTCGCGTGCGACTCGGCCGGGGCTTCGTCTTGCGAGTGTAGCGGTCGTGCGGAAGTGGATGACCCGGCGGATGGGATCAGGCTGCGCGTCGGTTGCGGGCGGAGATGCGCAGGCATGAGTCGTGCGTGCCGAAGGCGTTATGCTCGATCCCGTGGGCTGCGAAGTCGGTCGCCCAGCGCCAGCCGTCGATGAGGTATCGGAAGCGCCAGTCGCCCGGCGGGAGGTCGGCGGCGGCGGCCTCCCACCAGCCCTCGCCGACGTGCTGCATTTCGATCGGCCGGGCGGTCCAGCCGGTGAACCCGCCGACGATCTGGACCCGGTCGGCGTGGCGGACGTACACCCTGAAACGCACCATGCCGCTCGGCTCGATCGTGATCATGGACAGGCTCCTGAATATGGCGTCCGCTCGGCGCTTGGGTTCACGGTTTGTTGCATCGGCCGATCCGGCGCCGGGATCAAGGCGGGCGGCGCGGGAGATGGTCTGCTTCGTATGTGCGACGCTGCTGGCGATCGCGGCGATCACACCGATCGGGTGCTCGGCGGGCGGGCGGACGATCACGGGCGACGACGCGGCCGCGGCGTTCGGTGCGATCAGCGTCGCGGAGGCGAGACCGATCGCGGTCGCGGGTGAGCCGATCGTGCTGTTTCTGGATCCTATTCCCGGGCCGGACCCCGCCGGTCGGGTGATCCCTGCGGAACTCGACGACGGGACGAGGCTGCGCGCGGAAGTGCACCGCTTATACATAGGGGATCCGATCGGCCCGCCGAACTGGCTCGGGCACGCTCGGCGGTGGGGCGCGGCGATTGATTCGACGGAACAAAGTGAAATCCGATCTGAACGGTCGTGGTTCAGGCACTCGATAGACGTTGCGATTGTCGAGCCGATCCCTGTCACAGGCGGGAATGTGCTGCGGATCGCCGGCGCGACTGTCCCCCTCGATAGGAGGGATGCGCCGGATCCGGATACCACGGCTCGGCTGGCAGCGGGGACGCCGACGCCGTTGGGCATCGAGTCTCCCGGCGCGATCGTGGGGCTGTTCGCGGCGTTGCAGCCCGGGCTTGAAGACCCGTCTATCCGGTGGCGGGGTTTGCTGCTGGCGGATCGGCTCGATCGCCGAGCGGATCCGGGCGACTCGGCCGAGCGGGCTGGCGGTCGCGGCGGTGGCGCGGTCGATAGAAGTTCGTTGGCGGCTGGCGCTCGGTCGGCTCGAACGGATCGACGCGGGACTGGCGTCTGACCTGCTCGCCCGGCTGACGATGATTGTCTCGACACCGAGCGGAGTGGTGCTCCCGGCGTGGACGCCCGCGCGAGCCGATTCCGGCCTGGACATAATGCTCGAAGACCTGCTCAACGGATCGCTCAGCGACGCCGACGCGGCGGCTCGCGTGCGGGCGTGGCTCGCCGGGGAGAGCGAGTTCCTGGCTTGGGTGGTCGACGACGCGGGCCTATCGGCGCCCGGGGCTGGTGTGGTTCTCGCGCGGGCGGGGGTCGTAGATTTTAGTGGGCGGGGGGGCATCTCACAGGCGAGACTCGACGGGCCGGGCGCCGAGGGGCCCAGGCTCACGCTCTCGCCGTACTCATCCGCGATCGTCGCGGCGTCGGCGTCGCTCGATCCCGGCGCCGCGTCGATATCGGTTGATTTTCGAGGTCGGAACGTGGTTCTGGCGGTTGCGGGTCGGGCCCTCGACGCCGGTCCGCCTGGTTTTCGTATCGGACCCGCGCTCGAGCCTTGGTCGCTCGAAAACTTCCGAGCAGGAAGCCCGGCCGTCGCGGGCGGTGATCGCGCGACGCTCGCTCTGCTGCGCCGGAGAGTCGGGGGCGTGTGGGAGATCTACATCGAATGCCGGACACCGCCCGAACCACCCCCGGGCGACCGAGTCCGGCTCTGGCTCGGACCGACCGGGCGGCCGATCTCGACGATCGTCGTCGACGCAAGCGGGTTCTTATATGACGAACAGCAGGAAACGCCCGATTCCGCGGCGCCTCGGACGCCGATCGTGATATCGCGCGGCGCCGACCGATGGTCCTGTGTCATCGATTTACCCGAACCAGCGATCGAGCCGCCGGGCGTGGTGCGGATCGCGCTGGACCGCGTGGACGACACCGGCGACCGGCGGACCTGGCCGAGGCCGCTGCTGCCGGGTCAGGCCGAACCGGGCCGGGCTATGGTGTCGCTGACGCGCTGGCTCGGCATTGATTCCGCGCGCGATTGATGTCCGAGGGCCGCGCCGATCACACGCCGGGTGTCGGGTCGGCCTCATCATCTGCGAGCGTCGGAGTGGTGAGCGCCGACTCCGTTTCGACCAGCCGGAGAGTGCCGGCGTTGTCTCGTTCGACGACGCCGAGCGCAGTCAGCGCGTGCAGCGCGGCCCGCTGCTCGGCGTCTTTTTTCGACTGCCCCCACGCCGATTCATAGCGATCGACGCCGAGCTGCACACAGACCTCGAAGCACTTGGCGTGGTCGGGGCCTTGCTCGTCGAGGAGTATGTACGCCGGGACTACGCCGAGCCGATCCTGCGCGTGCTGCTGAAGAACGGATTTGAAATTCTGCTGATGGCCGCACTCCGCGGCGTCACGGATCAACGGCTCGATCAACGGCATGAGAAAAGCGCGCACGGCGAGAAGCCCGCCGTCGGACGCGCCGGCATCGATATAGATCGCACCGACGAGCGCCTCGAGCAGCGCCGCAGACACCGACGACGGCAGCGTCGCGTGGTTCATCATCCCCTTGCCCAGCAGGAGATGCTCGTCGAGGCCCATCTCGGCGATGATCTCGGCGCAGGTTTTTCTTGATACGACGCTGGACTTGATCTTTGTGAGTTCGCCTTCGAGGGCGTCGGGGAATCGGCGGTGGAGTTCCTCGCAGACCACCAGCCCGAGCACCGCGTCGCCGAGGAACTCGAGCCGTTCGTTCGATAGCGTACGGCTGTCGGCGGACGAGGCATGCGTCAGCGCCTCCCGGAGAATTGATTCGTCATGGAACCGTCGCCCGACAGCCGCTTGAATGGCTTCGAGTGAACTTTCCGTGAAGTCATCCGGCATGGCGCACCCGTCCCCGCGAGCCGCCCGAGAAATCGGGGGTGCGCGTTCCAACGTAACACCCGACACCGGGGCGATAGTCCCGGTGGCTGGGGAAAACTCGTCGGACGCGGGTGCTTGGTCGTCGTCTGGGGTCAGGCAAGGTCAAAGCCATGCACGACGGCGTCCAAGCACAGGCGTCCCGGTCTGCGGGCGTCCGGCCCGGAGACCCTTCGAGACTCGCCAAGTCTACGGCGTCGGATCGGGTTCTCCAAGCCGAAATCTCGAAAGTTCGTAACTCGGCCCCATCAAAAGGGCCCGACCCCGGCCGGCGCCGCGATCGACCGGCTCGGCTATCGGCTAGGCGCCCGGCTGGT
>CAZTEE010000023.1:0-15084 GCA_964611775.1 uncultured Phycisphaeraceae bacterium
AAATGACGATGAAGGAGATCGGCGCGACGCTCGACCTCTCCGAGTCCCGCGTCAGCCAGATGCACTCCTCGATCGTCGCCCGGCTCAAGGCGCAGATGCTCCACCGCGAGCGCGAGTTCGAGCCGACCCGCTGACAGCGTCCGCACGACATCCGCGTACGTGCAGTCCGGCGCAGTAGGATGACCGCGTGAGCGATCACGCACCCACACGGACCGCGTATATCGCGCTCGGCGCTAACCTCGGCGATCGCGCTGCGGCGATCTCGAGAGCGGTCGAATTGCTCGACGCCGCGCCTGGCGCAGCGGTCGTCGCCGTGTCGTCGCTGCACGAAACCACCGCGCTGACCGCGCTCGGCGTCGATCACACAGCCCCCGCGTACCTCAACGCCTGCGCCGAAATAGAAACGATTCTCACGTCGAGTGAGCTCCTATCCGTGCTGCTCGATACCGAGCTCCGGCTGGGCCGGGTGCGCGCGCCCGGCGAGCGCTGGTCGCCTCGCACGATCGACATTGATCTTCTGCTTCTGGGCCGGGAGGTCATCGACGCGCCGGGCCTGGTCGTGCCGCACCCGCGGATGCACGAACGCCGATTCGTCCTGGCGCCGCTCGCCGAGATCGCGCCGGACGCGATGCACCCCGCGCTCGGCGTGACGATCGCGGAACTGCTGAAAACCCTGCCGACATAGAGCGTTTTGCATAATCACGTTCTGCGACGAGAGTGCCACCGACTTCGGCGGCTCGGGGCCGAAGTCGGTGATTCGCACGGTACACGTCGTATACATCTCCACATCAGATGCGAAGCACCGAGTTCGGAGGACCGAACTCGGTGGCACGCCTCCGTCACCCGACGCGAAGCCGGTGAAGATAATTCCGCAATACGTTCTAATAATAGTGGCACGGGCGTCCCGCCCGTGCGCGAACAGTTCTCATCGCGCCGCCGAACTCGACTGAAATCGGAATCGAGGTCTCGACGCCGCCCGCTGCGCAAGCCGGGTGGGCTCAGTTGATATTCAGCCCGCTCAGGTGCTCACGAAGCTCGGCACGGGCGCGTTCGAGCCTGATTTCAATATCGCCGCGCCCGCGTCGGAGTTCGTCGAGCGTGTCCTCCTGCTCCGTCAGCCGTTGCATGTACCGTGCGTACAGGTCGGACTGCGGGCTGACGGCGGCCATGTTATGCCGGATGCGATCCTGGTCGCGAGAAATCTCAACCACGCGCGCATTGTTCATCGAGAGCCGTGACTGAAGATCGTTGATAGTTGCTTGGATCTCCGCCGCCCGCGTGACCGCGTCGAGCACGGCCTGACTGGCCTTCCCCGTGCGGACATAGCCGATGAGTTCTTCCAGACCGATCGCGTCCGTCGAAAACGACTGCGACCACACGCGCTCCGTGATAACGCGCAGCGTCTCCGTCGCGCCGGGATCAATCGTGATCTCGAAACGGTGGGCCGAGTCGGTCGATTCGCGGGGTTTGGCTTCGCCGACGATCGCCCAGCCCGGCTGTTTCGGGTGTTCGACTAGCACGGTCCGCGGGTGGCGGGAGTTGTTTGTGTAGGTGTAGGCGGTGGTCTGCTGAGAAATATTGGTGCGCAGCAAGGCGCCGTTGACTATCCGCACACTCCGCACGTCCTGCCGATGCTGCTGATCGCGTGAGGCTTCGAGTTCATGGTCGATCGCGTAGGAGAGGAGTCGCTGGTCGCCACGGGCGATGTGCCCGATCTGCGCGTCGCCCGCGTAGGCGCCGGCGTCGTAGACCGCGATCGGCCCGGGCATGATGTGAAGCCCGGAAGTGTTGGTGAGTTCCACGCCGAGCATCGGCCTGGCCGCGGCGTCGGCGCCGAGCGCGGAATAGATAGTTACGCGCCGGCCTTCGATTTCGTTCGAGAGTATCGGCAGCATCGCGGACGAGCCGCGCGCGAGGTCAACCGGCGCGTCGATCGTATATATGAACTGCGCCCCGACATCGCCGGCGGAAGCGGCCGCCTGGAGCGACGCGATGAACTCGGAACTCAACGCCATGCCTCGGCCATCGACGATGTGATCGCCTTGCGCGCTCTGAGCGAACCGGGCTAGAGCCTTCTCGTCCAACATCGCGGACTCGGCGCGACCGCGTTCAGGAGCGGGCGCCTGTGAAGCAATATTGCTGACACCGCCCTCGTACACCGTCGGCCCCAGAGTCGCGATCACCGGCACGGGCACGTTCGGACGAGCCAGGATCAGCGGCGTCTGGAGATCCATCACGAAACTCACCGGCCGGCCCGACGCGAGCGACAGCCTCACGCCCGACCAGTCCTCGTCCGTGTCGTTCTCGACGATGGCCCAGCCCTGCACGCTCGGCCGGGCGCCTGTCCCCTCCGGGATCACCAGCCGGTACGACGTTTTCCACACCGGGGCCTCGTGCGTGTAAGAGATCGCAACGTTTCGATCGCCGCGACCGGCGAACGCGACCTCGACCTCGGTCTGCCGATCGTCCCGATGTCTGGCGACGGCGGCGAGGGCGCGCGAGAGTTCCTCGGACAGCCCTGTGTCGAGGATCTGGAACGACCGCACATCGGCCTGCGGCACGGTCGCCACGCCCGACCGTGTGACTAGTGTGATTGCCCAGTCTTTCGTGACTTCCGCCGCGGTCCCCGCGCCGATGACGACGGGACGCTGCTCGACGGTTAGCACGACGCCGGTGACCGTCCCGCCTGAGGTTTTAAGTTCGACCTCGGTCCCGACGATCTGGCGCATGAGGTCGGCGACGCCCGCGACGTTGAGCGGGTTGATGCGGAAATCCGCGAGCCTGCGGGCGAGCGGCTCGATCGGTTGATAGGTCACTCCGACGGGTCGGCCCCCGCCGAGGTCCGCGAGCACCATCGACTTGAGAATGTCGTTGACGCGGCTCGCTTCGAAACGAAGCCGGACTGATTCATCCCCGGTCACAGGCCCGGCGTGCTCGAACGACCCGACGCCCGAGCGGTAGAGAGTGACTGATTTCAACGGCAACTCGGCGCCGAGTGCGATGTCCGCGAGCATCGCGGGGAACGCGAATCCGGCGGCGAGAACGAGCGCAATCGGGCGGCGGGTCGGCATGGCGGCCTCCTTAGAAGATAGTCCCATGGTGTATGACGCTCGAAGCCCGGCGCCGGTTCCGCTTGTTCAACGCACGGACGCCAAGATCGCGGGGCGGGGCGGGCAGGTGGGTGGATAGTGGGCCGAGTCGGGGGGTTGCGCGGGTTGTACCATCTGGTTGGATGACGCCGCCGACCGCTATGCAGAAGACGACCGTAAACGAAACTGATCCCGGGGAGATAGCCGCCGACCTCGCCAGGAATATCCGAGGCGCCGTCCGCTTCGGTCGTCACGACCGCATGCTCTACGCGACGGACGCGTCGCTGTATCAGGTCGAGCCGATCGGCGTGGTCGTGCCCGCGGACATCGAAGACGCGGTGGCGGTTGTGAGCATCTGTGCGGGGCGCGGCGTGCCGATCCTCCCGCGCGGCGGCGGCACGAGCCTCGCCGGGCAGTGCGTGAACCACGCTGTGGTGATCGACTTCTCCGCACATTGCCGAACGGTGCATGATGTGGATACATCGAGCCGGACGGTGCGCGTCGAGCCGGGGGTGTGCCTTGATGAACTCAACGAAGAGATCGCGCGGCGTGGGCATCGGCTGTTTTTCGCGCCCGATGTGGCTACGAGCCGGCACGCGAACATCGGCGGGATGATCGGGAACAACTCCGCCGGGGCGCGGTCCGTCCGGTACGGCAGGACCGTCGAGCACGTTGCCGCGATCGACGCGATGCTCCTCGACGACCCGCGCCGCCCGCATCGAGCGACGCTCTCGCCCGGCGCCTCATTGCGCGATGATCGCGTCGCGCGCATCGCCGGGCGCGTCGCGGATGTAATAAACAAGCACGAACGGGGCATACGCGAACGGTTCCCGAAGATCGCCCGCAATTCGAGCGGGTATCTTCTCGATCTCATCCTGAATCAACTCGACGAGAGCGGCGGCTCGGCGGAACGGCTGAACCTGGCGGCGCTGGTCTGCGGCTCTGAGGGGACGCTCGCGGTGACTCTGGGAGCGGAACTTAAATTATCGCCCGTGCCGACGGCGCGCGGGCTGGCGATAGTTTCGTTCGATTCCGTGCGCGACGCGATCGAGGCGGTGAACCCGATCCTGGGCACGTCGCCGAGCGCGGTGGAATTGCTCGACGACATGGTTATAGCGCTTGCGCGAAATAACACCGAGCATCGCGGCGCCGTGGACATGCTGCCTCGCTCGGGTTCGGTTGATCCGCGCGCGGCGCTATATGTGGAATATTCCGCGGATTCTGACGCGCGCGAGATCGCCGATTCGTTCGCGGCGCTCGCGCGGGCTGTTCCCGGTCGATCGTCGGCGACGTTCACCGAACCCGGGGCGATGGCGCGAGCGTGGGCGCTGCGCAAGGCGGCGGAACCGTTGCTGCACGGGCTGCCCGGGCTGCGCAAGCCGATCACTTTCGTCGAGGACACAGCGGTCGCGCCCGAGCGCCTGCCGGAGTTTGTCGAACGCTTCCGCGCGATCGTCGAAGCTCACGGCACGTCCGCGGCGTTCTACGCGCACGCGTCGGTCGGGTGCCTGCACGTCCGCCCGCTGCTCGATCCGCACGATCCGGGCGATCGTGATCGGCTGCGCGCGATCAGCGTAGCGGTGGCCGATCTCGTGATGGAGTTCGGCGGGACGATGTCCGGCGAGCACGGCGACGGGCGCGTCCGCGGGCCGCTGCTCGAACGCGCGTACGGCGCCGAGATCGTCGGCGCGTTCCACGAGATTAAATCAATCTTTGATCCGGCTGGTCTCCTGAACCCGGGCAACATCGTGGCGCCGGGTCCGGTGGAATCCATCACGGCGCGGCTGCGCGTGCTGCCGAGCGATAAGCCCGTGCGCGTGCCGGATGTTGAAACGTTCTTTGATTATTCCGATCAGCACGGTTTCGCGGGCGCGGTCGAGATGTGCAACGGCGCCGGGGTGTGCAGGAAGAAAACCGGCGGGACGATGTGCCCGTCATACCGTGCTACTCTCGACGAACGCCACGCGACGCGGGGACGCGGGAACGCGCTGCGGCTTGCGATATCCGGGCAGTTCAATACCGGCGGGAGTGACGCGCCCTCGTGGGACGACGCAGACACGATCAGCACGCTCGAGCTGTGCCTGTCGTGCAAGGCGTGCAAGTCGGAATGCCCGAGCAATGTTGATATCGCGCGTCTGAAGGCGGAGTACACGGCCCAGCGATATCGCGCGGGATCGGCGCCGCCGGTGCGCGACCTGGTGTTCGCACGGGTGCGCGAACTTAATAGATTGGGTTCCATTGCGCCGAGACTGGCGAACGCGGCTCAGCGCATCGCGCCGATCCGCGCGATGATGAATCGAGCGCTGGGGCTGGCGCCGGGCCGGTCGCTGCCCAAGTTTGAAAAGGGGCTGGTGTCGCGGCTGAAGCGCAAAGGCGTGACGCCCGTGTCACTGGGGGGGGAGGCGGCACGGCTCTCCGAGCATCGCGCGCCCGCGACGGTTGCGCTTGTTGCGGATTGCTTCACGGGGTTCGGAGAGTCGGACATCGGCGTCGCTGCGGTGCGGGCGCTAGAGGCGGTCGGCGCGCACGTTCGTGTCATCGACGCGGGCTGCTGCCAGCGACCGGCGATCTCGCTCGGACAGCTGGATCGCGCGCAGCGGTGTGGCGCACGGTTTGTCGATGCGCTCGCGCCGCTCGCGGTGGACGAAACCATCGCGAAGATATTATTTCTTGAACCGTCGTGCCTGAGCGCTGCGATCGACGATCTGCCGTCGCTGTTGCACGGCGTTCGCGCCGGCGCGGATCGAGCCGCGCGCCTCGCGGCGCGGTGCATGCTCGTCGACGATTATCTTTCAGACTGGCTCGGCGCCATAAATCCCGACGCCGACGCGATCGAACCGACCGGCCCACCGGTGATATTTCACGGGCATTGCCATCAGAAAGCGTTGCTCGGGAATGGTTCGAGCGTTGCGCTGCTGCGGCGGCTTGTCGGCGATCGGCTGCGTGTGCTCGACGCGGGCTGCTGCGGGATGGCGGGCGCGTTCGGGATGACGCGCGAGCGGTTCGAACTCTCGATGAAGATCGGCGAACTCGTGCTGCTGCCCGCGGCGCGCGAGGCGCCGGCGGACGCGATCATCGTCGCGACCGGGTCCTCTTGCCGGCATCAGATCCACGACGGCGCCGGGCGGGTTGCGATCCACCCTGTTCAACTTGCTGAGGCTATCCTGCGGGGATGACGGGCGGGACGCTCGTCCCACGAGTTCAGTGTGTGCATGACGAGGAGGAGTGACCATGACCGGACGCGCGGAGATTCTCGCCGGGGCGCCGTTGCATAACCCCTGGTTATATCGGCGCGTTCCGTTTCATATGGGCGATCCTATGGCTCTGATAACATTGCCGGACGGCTCGGTGTGCGCGATACTCCGCGACATCGAGATCGCCAGATTCCGCGCCGGCGGCTTCGCCGATCGCGTCCACAGCCCCGCCGACTTCACTCCCGCGACCGGTCTGAGCGCGGATCGTGAAACCGCGACGGCGCAGGCGGCGGCGGAGTGCATTTTGCGAGAGGGGATCGCCGAGATCATCGCGGATCGCTCGCTGCCGATGATATTCGCGCACCACATATCCGAGCGAGGCGTGCGTGTCGTGTGCGAGCCGGAACTCGGCGTGCTCGAGCGCCGGTCGAAGTCCGAGCGTGAGATCGAACACCTGCGCATCGCGCAGTCTTTGACAGAGAACGCGGTGCGGTTCGCGTGCGAGTTGATCGCGGGTGCGCGTGCCGGCGCGGGCGGCGTGCTGAATGTCGGCGGCGAGCCGGTGTCGTCCGAGTCTGTTCGCGCGGAGATCAACATCTGGCTGCTCAAGCACGGGCTGGCGCCGAGCGATTCGATTGTTGCGGGCGGGCCGACGGGGGCGGACTGCCACCATCGCGGGGCCGGGCTGCTGCGGACCGAGCAGCCGATCATCATCGACGTTTTTCCGATGCACGCGGATTCGCGGTATTTCGGTGACTGCACTCGGACGGTGGTGCACGGCGCCGTCCCGCCGGAGGTCGCGCGGATGCACGAAGCGGTCGTTCGCGCGAAGGCTTCGGCGATCGCGGCGACGCGCGTGGGCGTCACGGCGGACACGGTTCACGCCGCGACAGCCGAGGCGATAACCGCTGCGGGCTATTTCATGGGACTTCCCGCCGACGGGGCGCCGGATACTTTCACCTCGATGGTGCACGGTACGGGTCACGGCGTGGGGCTTGAGGTGCACGAGCCGCCGCTGGTAGATCGCGGCGGGCCGGGGCTAGTCGCGGGGGACTGCCTGACGATCGAGCCGGGGCTTTATTGCCGGGCGATCGGCGGGATCCGTGTCGAGGACATGGTCATCGTCCGTGATGGCGGGTGCGAAAATCTCAACTCGATCCACGAGGGATTGACGTGGGCATGACGCGGCGGGCGGAATCGGAGCGGCGGCGGGCGTTTCGACGATAATGAGCACACGCCGACGGGCGGGTCGGAGCCTGCTCGCCGGCGGTTGATCTGAAAGGATTCGGATCCGTGCGACTCGCGGAACTTATCGAAGGGACAGTCGGCGTGCTCGGCGTGCTCGGCGGTGATACGCCGATCGCTGATCTCGCTGAGGACAGCCGGTTTGTCGGTCCCGGGGCGCTGTTCATCGCGCGGGCGGGTTCTGCGACGCACGGGGGCATGTTCATCGCCGACGCGCTCGCGCGAGGCGCCTCGGCGGTGCTGACAGATGCTGCGACGGCGGTCTCGGTCGGCGTGCCGATAGCGCGAGTGCGCGATGTGGCCGGGGCGGCGGCGAGAGTCGCGGAGAGATTCTTCGGGGAGCCGTCGCGTTCGGTCGTGGTCGCGGCCGTCACCGGGACGAACGGAAAAACAACAACCGCGCATCTTATCCAGCAGCTCGTGCGCCTGACCGGCGGCGGGTGCGGCCTGTTGGGGACGGTGCATGTGGACGACGGCGCCGAGCGCACCCCCGCGAGGCTTACGACGCCCGGCGCGGTCGAGATCAGCCGGACGCTGGCGCGGATGGCGGCGAACGGGTGCGGCGCGTGCGCGATGGAGGCTTCGAGCCACGCGATCGAACAGCGGCGGCTGGACGCTGTGCGCGTCCGCGTCGCGGTGTTCACGAACCTGACGGGGGATCATCTCGATTATCACGGCTCGATGGAGGCGTACGCCGCGGCGAAGGCGAAACTGTTTGGATCACTCGATGCGGACGCCGTCGCGATAGTGAACGCGGACGACTCGCACGCCCGACGGATGACTCGGGGGACGCGGGCCGCGGTCCTGCGCTGCTCGCTGCGGGACAAGTGGTCGGACGTGTTCGTGCGTGCGAGCGCAGCGACAGCGCGGGGGTCGGACGTGCGCGTCCGCGGGCCTTGGGGCGAGGTCGAGGGCCGGTACGGCTTGCTTGGAGAATATAATCTGATGAATCTGGCGGAGGCGCTGGCGGCGGCGCACGCGGCAGGTTCCGACGTGATGTCGATGGACGGGCGGCTGGACGAACTCGGGGCGCCGCCCGGGCGTCTCGAACCCGTGCGTGCGGCGGCTGCGGGCGCGGAGCCGACCGTGCTCGTGGATTATGCGCACACCGACGACGCGCTCGCCAGCGCTCTGTCGGCGGTGAGGCCGATTGTCCCGGCTGGCGGTCGGCTGTGGGTGGTGTTCGGGTGCGGTGGGGACCGCGACGCGACGAAGCGGCCGCGCATGGGCGCGGTCGCGGCGGTCGGAGCGGACCTTGTCGTTGTGACAAGCGACAATCCGCGGACTGAGGATCCTGAAACTATTATTGAGATGATACTGCGCGGCGTTGGGGCCCGGGCGGGCGCGGAGGTCGCAGCGATCCCGGACCGGCGCGAGGCCATCACGCACGCGGTCGAACGCGCCGATCCGCGCGATGTCGTCCTCATCGCGGGCAAGGGGCACGAGGATTATCAGATCGTATCCGACGGTTCCGGGGGCACGATCCGCAGGGATTTCGACGACCGGGTAGTCGCGCGGGCGGCGCTCGAGAGACGGCTCGGGACGATGGCGGCGGCGTCGTGATGCGGCGGAGCGTCGGTGAGATCGCGCGGCTGCTGGGCGGGGTTTGGGCGGCGCCGCCGGTTGATGAGGTTTTGATAACCCGGCCGCGCTGCGTGACGATCGACTCGCGAGTTGTCCATCCGGGAGATGTATTTGTCGCGTTGCCCGGATCTCGCGTCGACGGGCGCGACTTCGTCGACTCGGCTGTCGGCGCGGGGGCGGTCGTCGCGATCGCGCAGCGGCGCGAAGGCTCGACGTCTGAGCACGCGAACAGGACGATGCTCGTCGGCGATCCGGTCGCGGCGCTGGCGATACTCGCGGCGGATCATCGCGACGCCTTGACGCGGACGGCGGTCATCGGTGTTACGGGGTCGGTCGGGAAGACGACGACGTGCCGGCTGCTGGACGCGGCGCTCGGTTCGGCGCTGCGCGGGTCGGCGAGCGAGCGGAGTTTCAACAACCATCTCGGCGTGCCGATGACACTGCTGAATGCAGATTTAGATGATGATTATGTGATAACCGAGATCGGCGCGAGCGGGCCGGGAGATATCGCTCGGCTCGCGGGGATCGCCCGGCCGACGGTCGCGGTGATAACGGGCGCGGGGCGGGCGCATCTGGAAGGTTTCGGATCGGTCGAGGTGGTCGCGCGTGAGAAGGCGGCGCTGGCGCGGGCGGTCGGGCCGGGCGGGGTTGTGTTTGTCGCGGATGGTTGCCCGGCTGGAGACGCGGCACTCGGGTCGGGCGGGGCCGAGGTGGTGCGCGTCGGGGCTGGGCCGGGCGCGAGCGTGCGGATTGTGGGGGTTGAGCGTGTGAGGTTGGGGGAGGTGCGCACGTGCGGGACGCCCGCGCCACTGAGGGAGAGAGATAAGGAGAGAGATAAGGAGAGAGATAAGGAGAGAGATAAGGAGAGAGATAAGGAGAGAGATAAGGAGGGGGCGGCGGCGGGGGATGCTGATCGGATCGGTCTGCGTGTGACCTTTGCGGACGGGGGAGTGTTCGAGGCGCCGATCTCGGGGCGGGCGCTGGCGATGAATGTCGCGCTCGCGGCGGCGGTTGGGCGCAGACTCGGGCTGCGCGACGCTGATATCGCGGCGGGCTTGCGGCGGATGGTCCCGGCGCCGATGCGTTTCGAGCGCAGCCTCGCCGGCGGCGTCGAGATATTCAACGACGCTTACAACGCGAACCCGGAATCCCTCGCCGCGGCGATGGAGACATTCGCGGAAGTCGCGCGGCGTGGGTCGCGCCGGGTGCTGGTTCTCGGGGACATGCTCGAGCTCGGCGCCGAGCGCGATGCGCAGCATGCGGAAGCGCTGGGGCGTGCGCGGTCGATCGCGGGGGTCGGTTTGATATGTCTGATCGGGCCGGCGTTCGCGCACGCGGCGATGAATTCCGATGACGAACGGATCGTGACGCACGCGGACGCTGACGATCGCGCGATCGCGGCGGCGGCGGCGCTGATCGAGCCGGGCGATTCGGTTTTGATAAAAGGGTCGCGCGGGATGATGCTGGAACGGGTTGCAGGGATGCTCGCGTCGCGCGGGCTGGTTTCGGCGCGGATGGATTGATCGCCATGCTCTACGTGCTGCTGGACATTCTGCGTTCGAGGCTGGATGACGCGGGGCTGTACCGGTTCGTGATGGTGTTCGATCAGAGTGTTTTTCGGGGGTTTCTGGCGGGGCTGCTGGCGTTCGCGGGTGTGCTGGTTTTCGGTCGCGCGGTGGTGCGATGGCTGGCGGCGAAAAAGATCGGTGACGCGGCGAAATTTGATGTGGCGGCGCTGGATCGGGCGCTAGCCGCGAAGGCGAACACGCCGACGATGGGCGGCGTGCTGATCGCGGGCGCTATCGCGGCTTCTACATTGCTGCTGGCGGACGTGCGGGATTTTTATGTTCAGATGGGGCTGCTGGTGTTGGTGTGGACCGCGGCGCTCGGGGGCGCGGACGACTGGCTTAAATTGACGAGCGCGTCGCGCGGGCCGGGCGGTCGGCAAGGGCTGTACGCGTGGGAGAAACTTGTATTTCAGTTGGGTTTAGGGATTCTGATCGGGTGGTTCACGTTCCGTCACGGGGACGGGAACCCGTCTGGGCCGGACCTTGCGCACGTATTGAATCTGCCGTTCCAGAGGACGTACGAGCCGGGCGCCGCGGGCTTGAACCAGTCGCTCTTGTATCTGTCGGCGCCGATGTTCGTGCTGGTCACGATGCTGATGGTCACGGGTATGTCCAACGCGGTGAACATCACGGACGGGATGGACGGGCTTGCGTCGGGGATATGCGCGTTCGTTGCGTCGGGGATTTTTATTCTTGCGATGATCGGTGGGCGTGAGTTCACGGCGCAGTACCTGCTGGTGCCGCACCTGCCGTACACGGCGGAGCTGTCGATCATCGCGGGGGCGATGGTGGGGGCGTGCCTGGGGTTTTTGTGGTGGAACTCTTCGCCGGCGATTGTGTTCATGGGTGACACGGGGAGCCTGTGCCTGGGCGGGCTGATCGGGTACCTCGCGGTGGCTCTGCGGCAGGAGGCGCTCGTGCTGGTGATGAGCGGCGTGCTGCTGATCGAACTGGGTTCGGTCGCGGCCCAGGTGGGATACTTCAAGGCGACCGGCGGGAAACGGATTTTCCGGTGCGCGCCGTACCACTGGCATCTGCACCTGGGCGGTTGGACGGAGCAGAAGATCGTGGTTCGGCTGTGGATCGTGTCGCTGATCCTGCTGGCGGTGGCGCTGGGGTCATTGAAACTGAGGTGACGGCGGGCGGGCGCGGGTTCGGGTAGGCTTGCACCCGCCGACGCCGCTGTGCGGTACCACACCCCGCCGACCCGTCCCGTCGGCTGTGCCGGCTCCATGTCCGACCGAGAATACCCTTCCACGCACGCCGAGTGCGGAGTTCTTCGCATTGAGCAACCCCGGCCCGAGCCAGGGACAAGCCGATCTGGTCGCGTCGCCGCCGGCGGTGTCGGTTGCGTCGGCGGTCGTGCATGGCGACGGCGTCGACGGGCAGATTCGCAGGGGCAGGCTCGCGGGTTTATCGATGTGGGCGGCGATCTGGGTGCTCTCCTGGCCGATCCTCGCGGAGTCGTTCCTGACTTCGATGGTCGGGCTGGTCGACACGACGCTCTCGGCGGGGTTGAGCGAGGCGGCGACGGACGCGATCGGGGCGGCGTCGTACGTGCAGTGGTTTATTCAGATGATCGGGATGGCGGTCGGGGTCGGGGCGACGGCGCTCGTGGCGCGTTCGATCGGGAAGGGACGGCAGGCGGTCGCCGACGCGGTCGCGGCGCAGGCGCTGATGCTCGCGGTGGGCACGAGCGTAGTGGTCGGCGTGCTGCTGATAATCGCGGCGCCGGGCATCGCGTGGACGCTGCGGCTGTCGGATGCGGCGAGTGCTGATTTAGTTCAGTATCTCCGGGTCACGGCGGTCGCGGTGCCGTTTTCGGGTGTGCTCGTCACGGGGATCGCGTGCGCTCGGGGCGCGGGCGACGCCAAGCGGCCGATGATCGTCATGATCGTGGTGAATCTTGTGAACATCGGGATTTCCTGGGCGCTATCGGGGGTGGATCTCGCGCACACTACGGTCGGGCCGAGCGGGGAGATGGCTCGGCGTGTGATTCTCGTCAACCCGTTCCCGTTCGACCTCGGGATTCTCGGCGTTGCTATCGGGACTGTTGCGGCCTGGGTGACGGGGGCGGGGCTGGTGCTGTGGTGGCTGGCGCGCGGGACGACGGGTGTGCGGATCAAACGGCGTAGATTCCGGACGGATCGGACGACGATGGGTCGGGTCATTCGTGTCGGGGCGCCGAACTTCTTTGAGAGCGCGGGGATGTGGTTTGGGAACTTTCTCGTGATCCTGATTGTCGGGTGGATGGCGGCGGGGGGAGAGGGGCTGCTCGGGGCGCACATAATCGCGATCCGGATCGAGTCGTTCAGTTTCCTGCCGGGCTTCGCGATGGGTATGGCGGCTGCGACGCTGGCGGGGCAGTATCTCGGCGCGGGGCGGGCGGACCTTGCATCGCGGGCGATGGTCCGCTGCGCCGCGATCGCGACGGGGATCATGGGGACGATGGGACTGATATTTGTTCTTGCGCCGAGGCCGATCGTGGGATTGCTCAGCGGTCAGGAGACACACCTGGAACTGGCGCCGAAACTTTTGATGATCGCCGGGACGGTGCAGGCGCCGTTCGCTATCGCGCTGGTGCTGCGCACGGCGATGAGAGGCGCCGGGGACACGAAAGTCGTCATGTGGCTGACGTGGACCTCGACGTACGCGATCCGACTGCCGTTGGCGTGGCTTCTGTCGGGTGTGGATATCCCGCTGTGGAACGGGCACTCGATCCCGAACCCGGGGCCGGATTGGGGGCTGGTGGGCGTGTGGGTCGGGCTTTGCGTCGAGTTGATAGTCCGCGGCCTGCTGTTCGGCGCTCGATTCGTCCACGGCGGTTGGCGCCGGGTCAGGGTGTAAAGCGTGGTCGTCGGCGAGCCGGTTTCGGCCGGCGCCGATTTAACCCTCGTAGCGCTGCACGACGAGTGTGACGTTGTGCCCGCCGAAGCCGAAGGTGTTGTTCATGACGACTCGGACGGCGGCGTCGCGTGGTGTGTGCGGGACGAAGTCGAGGTCGAAGCCCTCGTCCGGCTCGTCGAGGTTGATCGTGGGTGGCGCGACGCCGTGCCGGATCGCGCCGAGGCATGCGACCATCTCGACCCCGCCCGAGGCGCCTAGACAGTGCCCGTGCATGGATTTCGTGCTCGACATCTTCAGTCGGCCGCCGGCGGACTTGCGGGCGTGATCGCCGAAGACGCCGAGAACAGCGGCGACTTCGGCGGCGTCGCCGAGGGGTGTCGATGTGCCGTGGGCGTTGATGTAATCAACATCCTCGGGGTTCAGCCCTGCGTCCTGGAGGGCGAAACGCATCGAGCGGGCGGCGCCTCGGCCGGCGGAATCGGGGGCGGTGATGTGCGCCGCGTCGCTGGTGGCGGCGAAGCCGGTGAGTTCGGCGAGGATCTCGGCGCCGCGGGCCTTGGCGTGGGCCTCGGACTCTAGAACCAGGATCCCGGCGCCCTCGGCGAGCAGGAACCCGTCGCGGTCCTTGTCGAACGGACGCGAGGCTCGATCGGCGTCGTCGTTGCGGGTAGAGAGGGCGCGCATCGCGGCGAAGGCGGCGACGCAGATCGGGCTGATCGCGGCCTCGGCGCCGCCGGCGATCATGACGTCCGCCTCCCCGCGCTGGATCATGCGGATCGCGTCGCCGATCGAATGCCCGCTGCTGGCGCACGCGGTCGCGTGGGCGCTGGATGGGCCTTCCAAGCCGTACCGGATCGAGACCAGTCCCGAACAGGCGTTGACCATGAGCCTCGGGACGGTGAAAGGGCTGATGCGGTCGGGCCCTTTCGCCGCCAGGAGTTGAACGCCGGATTCGATGGTCTGGATGCCGCCTACACCGGACCCGATGACCACGCCGCAACGGGTCGGGTCTTCTTTGCGATAGTCGATCCCGGCGTTTTCGATGGCCTCGGCGGCGGCGCAGAGCGCGAACTGGGCGAAGCGGTCAATCCGCCGTACCTCGCGCGGCTCGATCCTCGTCGTCGGATCGAAATCACGAACATGCCCGGCGATCCGCACGCCCCAGGCGTCGAGCCAGGGCGCGAACTCGTCGCCGGTGATCGGCCCCGCGCCGCTGCGACCACGGACCATGGAGTCCCAAGTCGTGGTGGCGTCGAGGCCGAGGTTCGTGACCGCGCCGACGCCGGTGACGACGACACGGGTCCGAATTTCGGAGTGAGTGGCGGTCATGGCGTCTGTCGCGGTTTCGGTCGGTGTCGTGGGGCGTCGGTTGAAATAGAGCTGCTCAGGTCTTCTGGGCCTGTGCCTTGAGGATGTAGGTGATGGCCTGGCCGACGGTCTGGATCTTCTCCGCCTCCTCGTCGGGGATGGAGGTCTCGAACTCGTCTTCGAGCTCCATGACCAGTTCGACAGTGTCGAGGCTGTCGGCGTTGAGGTCGTTCACGAAGCTCGTGTCAC
>CAZTEE010000024.1:0-2769 GCA_964611775.1 uncultured Phycisphaeraceae bacterium
CAACTTATAAATAACATGGCGAGCGAAAAAGCGATCGTCCTCTCGACGCACATCCTCGAGGAGGTCGGCGCCGTCTGCTCCCGCGCGATCGTCATCGCCCGAGGCCGGCTCGTCGCCGATGGCGCCCCCGCCGATCTCGAAGCCCGCTCACCCCGCCACAACGCCGTCCGCCTCGCCGTCCGCGCCAAGGCAGACGCCCTCGCCGCGGAGATGAAGAAAATCGAAGGCGTCGCCGGCGTCGAACCCGCCGGCTCGTCCAACGGCGTCGCCCGATGCCTCATCACCGCCAAACCCGGCGCCGTCATCGTCGATTCCGTCGCCAAGCGCGTCCGCGAACTCGGCTGGCCCGTCGACGAGATCGTCGTCGAGCCGGGACGCCTGGACGAGGTCTTCCGCGAACTCACGACAACCAATGCCGGCGCCCGCGCGAAGGGAGGCGCAGCGTGAGAGGCCTCCTCGCAATCATAAAACGCGAACTCGTCGGCTACTTCATAACACCCGTCGCCTACGTCTTCATCGTCATCTTCCTCGCGATGAACGGCGTCCTCACCTTCAACGTCGGCGGGTTCTACGAGCGCGGCCTGGCCGACCTCCAGCCCTTCTTCGACTTCCACCCCTGGATGTATCTCTTCCTAATCCCCGCCGTCTCGATGCGCCTCTGGGCCGAGGAACGCCGCGTCGGAACCATCGAACTATTGATGACCCTGCCCGTAGCGCCCTGGGCCGTCGTCGTGGGCAAGTACCTCGCCGCCTGGGCTTTCACCGGGATCGCGCTCGCGCTGACCGCGCCGATGTGGATCACCGTCAACTGGCTGGGGAACCCCGACAACGGCGTGATCCTCGCGTCCTACATCGGCAGTTTCCTGATGGCCGGCGCGTTCCTGGCGATCGGCGCGTGCGTCTCGGCGTCGACCAAGAGCCAGGTGATAGCGTTCGTCGTCAGCGTCGTTGTTTGCTTCCTGTTCCTCGCGGCGGGGATGCCCGCGGTGACCGACTTCATCTCGTCCTGGGCGCCCAAGGTTCTGATCGACACCGTGACGAGTTTCAGCTTCCTGACTCACTTCGCCGCGATCACCAAAGGCGTCATCGACCTCCGCGACCTCGTCTTCTTCGTCTCGCTCGCCGCCGTCGCGCTCACCGTCAACGTCCTCATCATCGAATGGCGCAAGGCGTCCTGAAAGCACAGGGGAGAACCAGCGTGAACCGCAAACTCGCCTCGGCTACCGGGATCCTGGTCCTTGCAGCGATCTTCGTCGGCGTGAACATCTTCTCCAACGCCGCCCTTCGATCCGCGCAGATCGACTTCACCGAGGATCGGCTCTACACCCTCGCGACCGGTTCGGAAAACATCGCCCGCGCGATCGAAGAACCCGTCACTCTCGAACTTTATTACTCCGCCCGGCTCGCCGTCGGCCTGCCCGCGATCCAGTCCTACGCCCGTCGAGTGCGCGAACTGCTCGAAGCCTACGCACGGGTCTCCGAAGGGATGATCGTCCTCCGCGTGATCGACCCCGAGCCGTTCACCGACCTAGAAGACCAGGCGGTTCAATTCGGAATGCAAGGCTTGCCCATCGGCGACGGGAGCACCCGGCTGTACTTCGGCCTCGTCGCAACCAACGCCGTCGCCGACCGCGAAATCATCCCCTTCTTCGACCCCGCGCAAGACCGCTTCCTCGAACTCGAAATCAGCCGGCTTCTCTACCGCCTTACCAACCCCGACAAACCGACGCTCGGAATTCTTTCAACTCTCGAGATCGGCGGCGTCCCCGCCAATGAACAAGCCGGACGACCGTTCACCCCAGCCTGGCAGATCGCGCTCGAAGTCGGAGCGCTATTCGAAGTCCGCCGCCTGAACCCGCGCGCCGGACGCATACCCGACGACATCGACGTGCTCTGGGTCGTCCATCCGAAAAACTTCCCCCCGACCGCGCTCTACGCGATCGACCAGTTCGTTCTCTCGGGCAAGCCCGCGTTCGTCGTCGTCGATCCCCACGCCGAGGCCGACCTACCCGCCGACACCACCGACAACATGGCCAGGCTCAGCCATGAGACCGCTTCCGTTATGCCGGCCCTCTTCGAAGCATGGGGCGTACGCATGAACCCCGAGCACGTCGCCGCCGACCTCGTCAACGCCATCGAAGGCACGTTCCCCGGCCAGCGCGAACCTATGAAGTTCATCCCCTGGATCAGCCTCGGCCCGGATCTCCTCGATCGCGACGAACCTATCAGCGGCCGCCTCAACCGCCTGAACCTCGGCAGCGCGGGCATACTCGATCCCATCCCCGGCGCGTCCACAACCATGACACGACTTGCCTGGACCGGCGCTCAATCCATGCGCCTCGACACGCTCAAAGCCCGATTCCTACCCGATCCCAAACGGCTCACCAGCGAGTTCATCCCCGGCGATGAAGAACTAACCGTCGCCGCCAGCGTCACCGGCCCCGCCTCCTCATCATTCCCCAACGGCCCGCCCGTCGGAGTCGAAGCCACACCCTTCGCGCATATCACCCAAAGCGCAGGCCCGATCCGCGTCGTCATACTCGCGGACGTCGACGCCCTCACCGACCGGTTCTGGCTAGCCCAGACCGCCTCCGGATCACGCACCATGGTCGCCGACAACGGCGACTTCGTGATCAACACGCTCGACTCGCTCGCCGGCTCGGGCGATCTCCTCGCACTCCGCGCCGGCGGATCGTTCGCACGCCCGTTCGAGCGTGTCGCCGACCTCCGCGCACGCGCCGAAGCAACCTACCGCTCTCAACAACTCAA
>CAZTEE010000024.1:2779-14572 GCA_964611775.1 uncultured Phycisphaeraceae bacterium
GAATCCGAAATCCGCCAGACCCAGCAGCGCATCGACCAGATCCGCTCCGGCCGACCGACCAGCGCCCTGATCGTCGATCCCGAAGTCCGCGCCGAGATCGACTCCCTCAGCGAACGCCTCCTCTCCGCACGTAAAGAGCTCCGCGATGTTCAACTCGACCTCCGCCGCGACGTCGAGACCCTCGGCTTCCGGCTGAAACTCATCAACACCGCCCTCGCCCCCGCCGTGATCGCCGTCGCCGCGATCGGCCTCGGGCTTTCCCGCGCCGCACGCCGCCGCGCCGACCGCCGCGCAATGGCGCACCTCTGAAACTCTCCCCAGGCGCCCGGCCCGCCGCGAACAATCAACCATGAAGACCCGCACACTCGTCATACTGTTCGCTCTCGCCGCCGTAATCCTCGTCGGCTCCGTATCCCTGTACGCCCGACGTTCGACACGCTTTGCCCCCCCGACGCCCGAAGTCCTGTACCCCAACCTCATCGACAACGTCCAGCGAATCTCGCGCATAACCGTCCAAGGCCCGGACGGAACGCTCACCATCCAACGCGCCGGCGACACCTGGGGGATGATCGAAAAAGGCGGCTACGTCATTCGCACCGAACGCATCCGCGCCGCTGTCCTAACACTCTCGAACCTCCGCGTCCTCGAACCCAAAACATCAAAACCGGAAAACTATTCCCGCCTCGGGCTCGCGGACCACGGCGAAGAATCCGAAGCCGTCCACGTCCGCATGACCGACGAAACCGGACGCGACATGGTCGCCGTAAATCTCGGACGCATCGAACGCAGCGAAGGACCCGGCATCCTCCGGCGCTACGTGCGCCTCGACGACGACCCCACTGTCTACTACGTCGACGGCGGCGTCGACATCGCCGCCAAGTGGAATCTCTGGATCGACCGCGAGATCCTCCGCGTCTTCCGCAACTGGAAGCACGAGATCACCATCAAACACCCCGACGGCGACACCGTCCGCGTCCAACGACCCGACACCGTAGCGCGCGACTTCACCCTAGCCACGCTCCCACCCGACGCCGAACTCATCGACCCCTTCGATGTCAATCTCATCGGCAACACATTCATTTATATGGGCCTTGAGGATGTCGCCGCCGACACCACCAGCGCCGACATCACCCCCGGACCTGTCGTGACCGCGCGCACCTTCGACGGGCTTCTAATCACCGCGCGCCTCTTCGACGCCGACGACCAGACCTGGGCGACATTCTCCGCCTCCACGACCGACCCGATCGAGAGCGTCATCAACGCCCAGCGTGAACTCGCCGAATCTCAGCCCGACTTCAACCCGGTCACGCTCCTTCGGCCCTTCGACGAGATCCAACGCTTCGCCGCAGAGATGAACGATCGGCTCGCCGGCTGGCGCTTCCGTCTCACCGAGGACAAAACCAAACTCATCTCCATGCGCTCATCAGACCTCTACCGCATCCCCTGACCCGACAACGCCGGAATCCTCCAGACCACGACGAAACCTCCGCAGCGCAACCGCGAACAACCCAACGTGCCCATCTCGCACATCTGCCTGAACTGCGGCGTGGACCTCGCACGCACCCGTCCCACACCGCACCCTTCGCTACCCGTCTCGGTTATTCGCTGCCCCGAGTGCGGCGGCGCATCCGTCCGACGCAAACACCCCCTCATACGCGACTCGCGACGCTTCCTCCGCGCACGCCGCGCTCTCTGGACCCTCATCGGCCAGTTCACGCTCCTCGCCGGGTTCCTCACTTTCGCCGCGGCCATCGCGCACGCAATGGCCCAATGGACGTACGATGAGCAAGTCTCGCTACGCGCCCTGACCCTCGCGGCCGTCGCGGCGGAGCCTTCCGGATCGCGCCGGGTGGACTCCGAAGCGCCCATCGTTCTTATATTTTTCGTAGTCACATCGGTCGCCGCGGGGGTCTGGATCGGCATGGCGCTCCCGCACTGGCGCATCATCGCGCGCCTTCCCGCGTACGCCGCGGCCCTCGCCCTCGCCGCGCTTACGCCCGTCCTCGCGTGGGCATTCTTTGTTGTCCCCGTCCACGCCCTCGCCGGCCGGACGTATCATTACACCGGCCCGACCGCGTCGGGCTGGCTGACCGTCGCCGCCGTCCTGCTCGCGTCCTTCGTGATCTCCACACTCACCATGCCCATCGGGATCGGAATGCAGAGGATGCTCGACGCGCACCGCCGAACCCGACGCCGACGGGCGATCTCGAAAACCCGCATCGCCCGGAGCGGCGGATGACCGAACAAACCAACACATCACCCGCGACCGCGGCCCCGGCCCCCGCAGACACCGGCGCCGCGCCCGTCGCACACACCGAGACCCGCGTCTCCACCATCGTCGGCGACCGCCTGTGTGTCGGCTGCGGGTTCAATCTCACCGGACAGCCAGTCTTCAAAGAATCCGTCTACAGCCTGCTGATCGCGCGATGCCCGGAGTGCGGCATCGTCGCCCCCATGCAGGAATACCCCATCCTCGGAAAGTGGGCCGCACGCTGGGCGTCGCTCGCCGCCGCCGGCTGGCTGGTAATCATCCTCGCCGGCGCGTTCGCGCTCTCCATGTACACGTTCGGCGCGTCCATGGCGGCGTCAGAGGTCGGCTCGGAACGCTTCGGCGATCACATCGCGTCCGCTTACGCCGCTTCGCCCGCCGCCGGCCCAACATCACAAAGCACAAGAGGTTTGGGCGTCGGGATGATGAACCGCTTCAACGCGGTGGACCTCGACTGGTGGCGTGCCGAGAACGCCGCCGACCAACTCCGCCGCGCCGGAGGGTTCCGTCATATCGCCGCCGCCCCCGTCACAGGGTTCTGGATCAGCCTCCTCGCCGTCGGCCTGTCGGGCGGCGTGATAGGGTCCGTCGCGATGCTCCACGCCTCGCGCCGACGCGCCGCGATCCTGATTCTCCTGCCCGTGCTGGTCGCCGCTGCGATTCAGATCTCGGTCCACGTCTCGCGCTCAACCGACCTCGCCGCAGCAACCTACGAGAGCGCTCACGCGATCGCGCGCGTCGAACTCGGCCCGATCCTCTTCGCCCTATCCGACATGTGGATGTACGCCGGCATGATCGTCGGCGTAATCATCGGACGCCCCGCCGCTCGCTGGCTCGCACGCACACTCCTCCCGCCCAGGCACATGTCCGCGCTCGGCTTCCTCTGGGTAGCCGACGGCAAACCCCCGCCGGCGATCCGACGGAATCAGAGTGCGTTGCGAGAATGAATGCCGCGCTCGCTGTGCCACCGACTTCGGCGGCTCGGGGCCGAAGTCGGTGCTTCGCGCGGGAAAAATCGTACCTGCCCACACACCCGATCCCAAGCACCGAGTTCGGATGACCGAACTCGGTGGCACGTTGCTGTCAGCTCCTACGAAGCCGGCGATCACCATCACACGAGCCCTTTATATACCGTAGATCGGCTTGAGCTTCTCCCCCAACTGCCTGATCAGCGGCCCGTGACCCAGCGGCGACCCCGTCAGCCGCTCCGTCAGTTCCGCCGCGGTCCAGCGCCGACCGTGCGCGTGAATGTTCGTCCGCAACCAACCCAAGAGCGGCGAGAACTCGCCCCGCGCAAACCCCTCCTCAACCCCGGGCAGTTCCCGCTGCGCCGTCTCCCACAACTGCGCCGCCAGCATGCTCCCGAGCGTATAAGTCGAAAAATACCCGATCGCCCCCATCGACCAGTGCACGTCCTGCAAACACCCGTGCGCATCGTCAGGCACGACAAGCCCGAGATCGTCTTTCATCCGCGCGTTCCACCACGCGGGCAGGTCCGCCGCCGAGAGGTCGCCGCGGATCATCGCCCGCTCCGCGTCGAAGCGCAGCATCACATGCAGGTGGTACGTCAACTCGTCCGCCTCGACGCGGATGAAAGTCGGCTCGATGATGTTGACGCACCCGAATAAGTCGTCAACTCCGAACCGTTCCATCCCCGCCCCGAGATATTTCTTAACAGCCGGCGTCATCCATTCCCAGAACCGCCGCCCGCGCCCGACCTGGTTCTCCCACAGCCGCGACTGGCTCTCGTGCACGCCGAGACTTATATAATGCGCGATCGGCTCGCCGTGGTGCGCGTCCTTGGGCAGCCCCTGCTCGTACAGCGAGTGCCCCGTCTCGTGCAGCGTGGCCGCGAGCGAGTCCGTGAAACGGTCCCCGTAGTACCGCGTCGTCATACGCGTGTCGCCCGGCGCCAGCCCCTCGCTGAAAGGGTGCGCCGAGACCGCCAGCCGCCCCGCGTCGAAATCAAAACCGATCGCGCCCGCGACAAACTTGTTCATCTCGATCTGCGCCGCCCGGTCAACCTTCACTTCATCCGGCGATCGGCTAGGCCGTCTCGACGCCGCGGCTATCTCCGCGATCATCGGCGTAAGCGCCCCGCGCAACGGCCCGAACACACGCTCGACCGCAGCGCTCCGCACGCCCGGCTCGTACTCATCCAGCAGCGCGTCGTACAACTCCCCGCCCGCGGGCGCGCCCAGGCATTCCGCCTTACGCCTGGCAAGATCGAACGATTTCTCTAGCCAGGGCCGGAACAGGGAAAAATCGCTCTTAGCCCGCGCGACCTTCCAGACTTCCATCGCCCGCGACGCGGTCTCGGCGATCTCCGACACGAGATCCGCCGGGAGTTTCGTCGCGCGGTCGTACTCACGCCGAGTCTCGCGGATGTTCGCCGCCGCGAGCGGGTCGGCGAGCAGGTCGGCGTCGGCTTCACACGCCGCGATGAGTTCCCCGAGCCGACTGCTCGTAACGCGCGCGTGATGCAGCCTCGAGATCAGCGCGAGTTCCTCCGCCCGGAACCCCGCGGCCTTGGGCGGCATGTCCGTCTCCTGATCCCACGAACACAGCCGACCCACCGACTCGATCGTCGCAGCCTCACGCAGCAATGAACGCAGTTCGTCGTAAGCGGATAGTCCAGCGGTCGGCATCGGGTTTCCTCCGAAAGTTAGATCATCGCGTCGCCCAGCCTGAGCGATCGCCGATCAATCTACCGGAGTCGGTTCCGCCGCGGCATCCTCCAGTTCCGCCGCGCGTTCGCCGAGTTGCAATGTCAGCAGAGTCGCGTATCGGCCCCCCCGGCGCCAGAGTTCTTCGTGCGGGCCGACCTCGACGATCCTGCCCTTGTCCAGCACAACGATCCGGTCCGCGTGCCGGATCGTGCTCAGCCGGTGCGCGATGACGAAACTCGTCCGCCCGTGCAGCAGCCGCGCCAGGCTCTGCTGCACCAGCCGTTCGGACTCGGAATCGAGGTTGCTGGTCGCCTCATCAAGAATAAGTATTCGCGGGTTCGCGAGGAGGGCCCGCGCGATCGCCAGGCGTTGGCGTTGCCCTCCCGAGACGCGCACGCCGCGCTCGCCGATGACGGTGTCGTACCCGTCATTGAAAGTTTCTATGAATCTATGCGCGTCGGCCGCTCTCGCGGCGTTTTCGATCTCGTCGATCGTAGCGCCTGGCCGGGCGAACGCGATGTTCTCAGCGATCGACCCGTCGAACAGGAACACGTCCTGCTCGACCACGCCGAGCAGCCTGCGGTAGGAGTCCAGCTCGATGTCGCGGAGGTCCACGCCGTCGAGCCGGATCGCGCCCTCGGTCGGATCATAAAACCTCGCCACGAGGTTGCAGAAAGTTGTTTTGCCCGATCCCGAAGACCCGACGAGCGCGATCGTCTCGCCCGGCGCCACGTCGAGCGAAATTTCCTCAAGCACTGTCGCCGAGTCCGCCGGCGCGCCCGGGTAGCGGAACGACACGTTCTCGAACGCGATCGCGCCCGGCGTCGTCGCCCGGTCCGCGTGGATCGCGCCGACGTTCGCCGTGAACTCCGTCGGCTCTTCGAGGAGGTCGAGCGTGCGGTCGAACCCCGCGAGGCTCGACTGTATCTGCGTCGCCGTCGACGCGAGCGCCTCCAGCGGTGCGAGCAGCATCACAAGATAAGTCGTGAACATCATCACGTCGCCGATCGTCAGCGACCCGTTGACGACCTGCGTCCCGCCGTAGAGCAGCACGCCCGTCGACGCGACCGGGATCAGCAGCAGCCAGGTGATGTCGATGACGCGCGAGCGCCACCACGCCAGCGCCTCCTGCCGGAGCATCAGGTGCGTGTCCCGGAGGAACCGCCCGGCTTCGGTGCTCTCCCGGCTGAAGGCGCGGACTACGCGCATCCCGCCGAAGACTTCGGTCGTCTGTGCGTCGATGCGCTGGCGCGTCGAGCGGATGTCGCGGTAGACCGGGCGGATCCGCCCGATCCATGTTTTGTGGGTCATCCAAATAACAGGGAACATCGCGACTGCGCCGAGCAGCAGGCGCCAATCAACAATTAGCAGCACCCCGAGCGTCCCGACGAGTTGCAGCACCGCCCGCCAGGGGTTGTAGATCGCGCTGAAGAGAAGTTCGCCCGCGCCCGCGGCGTCCTCTCGCAATAGGCTCGCGATCCCGCCCGAACGGATCGCGTGCACCCGGTGCAGCGGCAGACGCACCGCGTGCTCGAACGCGAGTTTGCGCATCCGCGCCTGCATCCGCAGCCTCATCCGCGTCATGCGCCATCGGCCCCACGTGCCGAACGTCACCGCCACGGCCGCCGACGCGACCATCGCCGCGGACAACAACCACAGCAGCCGCACGCGATCCGTCCCGAGCCTCAGCGCGTCGGGCAGGCCCGTCGGCCCGGGGTTGTCGGTGAGGATGTAATCGATGGCGATCTTCGTCGATGCAGGCATCACGAGCGCAACCGCCGTGGAAACCGACAGCGCCGCCAGCGCCCACGCGACGCCCTCGCGTTGCCCGCGCAGGAGCCGCCAGAGATGCCCGATAAGAACCTTCAACGGCCGCGCCCTTGCGGAATTGGTCGCGCTCTCGCCCGGCTCGGGCAGCGCGTCGGCGGTCGCGACCTCCGCCCGGCGGGTTCGGTACGCGGCGTATCTCGCCCGGCTCGATCTCGACTGCTTTGGCATGAACACGATTCTAGCGCAGCCCGAACACTCGGTCCCAATGACGCGACGACCCCGCCGGGGTGCAGCCGGCGGGGTCGTCGTCGTGGAGAAGATTAACGTTAGTAGATTTCGCCGCTCGTCACTCGGGCAGCATGACCGTGTCGATCACGTGAACAACGCCGTTAACGGCCTGGATATCGGTCGTGACGATCCGCGCGTTCTGCACGGTCGCGCCGCCGCGCCCGGATTTGATTTTCACCGTGGATCCTTCGAGCGTCAGCGCCGATCCCGCCGCGAGCGCCTGGTCCGCGTACACCCGCCCCGCGACTACGTGATACTTAAGGATCGCGGCGAGTTTCTCGCGGTTCTCCGGCTTGAGCAGCGATTCGACCGTACCCGCGGGGAGTTTGGCGAACGCCGCGTCCGTCGGCGCGAAAACCGTGAACGGCCCGCCCGTCGAGAGCACGCCCGCAAGCCCGGCAGCCTTGGCCGCCGCCAGCAATGTCCCGAACGAGCCGGCCGCGTCCGCGACCTCGACGATGTTCTTAGTTTCCGGCAGGATCACCGTGTCGATGACATGGATCACGCCGTTGGTGCAATCAATATCAGTCGCGGTCACCAACGCGTTGTCCACGTAGACCTTCCCGGAGCGGACCTCGATGTTCGCGCGCTGCCCGTTGAGCGTGGTCGCGTTGCTCAGCCCGACGACCTTGCTCGCGGGGACGGCGCCCGGCACGACGTGGTAGGTAAGAACCGCGATCAGCCGATCCCGGTTCTCCGGCTTGAGCAATGTTTCGACCGTTCCCGCGGGGAGTTTGGCGAACGCCTCGTCCGTCGGCGCGAAGACCGTGAACGGGCCGGCGCCTTGCAGCGCCCCGACAAGCCCGGCTGCCTTGAGCGCCGCGGCGAGCGTGTTGAACGATCCCGCCTCGACCGCGGTCGAAACGATGTCCTTTTTCGGGGCCCACGACGCCGCCATCACAGAGGCCTGCGTCGCGCCGTCAGACGAGGGACATGCGGACGCTAAGCCCGCAAGCGAACCCGCGGCGACGGCCGCCGTTCCGAGAAGAATCGAGGATGTGCGCATGGTTATGCCTTTCATTGAAGACTCAAACTGGGTTTATGGGATGATGGGCCGGCTCCGGCCGGCGCCCCGTGAACGGAAATCGCGATCGTTCGCCGGCATCTTCGCGGACCCTCTCGATCCGGATTCACCGCTGCGCGACAATCCCCGAGCCAGGACACGCTGACAAGCCCCCGGAGCTCGCTGAATCCGCCCGGACCGGCCGGGCGAAATATCGCCCGTGCCCGATTGTTCCGTCCATCCCGGCTGGCCGAACGCCGCACTCTCCACGCGGGACTGTGTACGATGAGTCTCGCGGCGTGCGCGCCCGCGATACCGCCACGCCGACGGTCGGCTCCGGCAAAGACGAAGCCTTCGAGGAAGCACCGCCGAGGCGTCATGACCACCGCCCCGATCCAGACCGAGCCGGGCGTCCTCGAGCGAATCGCCCGCGGCGACTCCGACGCGGTGCGCGACGCTATCGAGCAGTTCGGCGCGCTCGTCTGGTCGCTCGCCGGCCGGGTCTGCCGCGACCGCGCCGAAGCTGAGGACGCCGTGCAGGATGTTTTCATCTCCTTGTGGCGCAGCGCCCACCGCTACGACCCCGCGATCGGAACGGAAACAACATTTGTCGCGGTTATAGCCCGGCGCCGACTCATAGATCGGCTGCGATCGCGCACCCGCCGCGATGAGCCCGCCGCGCTTCACGACAACATCGGCGAGACGATCCCCGATTCCGCCGAGATCTCGGACGAGGCCCGACTCGCCGCCGCGGTGTTCAACGAAGAACTCTCCGCGGATCAGCAGCGCGTGCTCCGGCTGGCGATCTATGAAAGCAAGACACACGAAGAGATCGCGCGGATCCTCGATATGCCGCTGGGCACGGTGAAGACGCACGCGCGTCGCGGCATGATCCGTCTGCGCGACGCGCTCGAACGACGCCGCGCCGCGGGCGTGGGGGTCGGCTCATGAGCGCGCCGAACACCAACAACCCGGATCGGCACGCCGATCTACTCGCCGATGAAGCGGTGTGGGGGCTTACGCCGGCGGAGCGCGCCGAACTCGAAGGCCTCTCTCCCGGCGCGCAAGAATCCGAGGAATTCCATCGCGCCGCAGCGGCGCTCGCGGTCGCCTTCGCCGCGTCCGATGCGCAGCCGATGCCCGCCGATCTCGCCGCGAGGCTCGAGCGTGACGGCCGCGCTCTGCTCGAATCTTCTCCCACACGCGCCGAGCACACATCGGCTCCGATACGCTCGACGGAACCCGTAACGCCCACGATCGCGCGATCTCCAGATATTCAGCGCCCGGATGTCATCGGCCGGATCAACCCGGCGCCCTGGCTGGTCGCGGCGGCGTGCCTGGTGCTCGCAGCCGTCGCGTGGCTTACACGACCCTCCATCACAGCTCCGCCGGCCGCGACGAACGTAGCGCAGCAGTTTGACCGCTTCCTCGCCGACGCCCCGGCGGACCTCGTCCGCACGCCCTGGCAGGCTATCGCGCAGGGTTATGAAGTGCCCGAAGGCTTCACCGGCGAGGTCGTATGGAGCGACAGCCTCAACACCGGATACATGGTCTTCAACGGCCTCGCGACCAACGACCCCGCCGTCGAGCAGTTCCAACTCTGGGTCTTCGACGCCACGCGCGACGACAGTTTCCCCGTTGACGGCGGCGTCTTCGACATCACCACCGCCGGTCGCGTGATCGTGCCCATCACGCCGAAGATCGGCGTGCGGGAAGCAGCAGCCTTCGCCGTCACCGTCGAAGCGCCGGGCGGCGTAGTCGTCTCGACCCGCGAACGCATCGCCACGCTCGCGCCCGTTGATAAAGGCTGAACGCCGACGGCGCTCAGCCGATCCTGGAAAACACGATGTAATCCGTCGATAACGCCGCCGGGAGCACCGGGTTGAGTTCGAGCGCGATCTGCCCGCGGTGGTAGCAACCGTGCTGGGACAGTTGTGTGAGCACGTCGATCGGCCGATTGCGGTATCGCCCGCCCTCGCTCGACGTGTACTCGAACTCCGCGACGAGCGTGGCGTCGTCCAGCGATTCGATTAGCCGCCGCATGAGCACCCCGATCGACGCCGCCCGCGCCTCTGCTTCATCGAGCGTCCACGACGGGAAAAAGTCCGTGATCGGGTTCGGCGTCCCCGTCATCCGCCCGACCCACATCTCCTGACAGATCAACACGTGCGAAAGCCGATCCACCGGCTTCGCGGGCAGCCGATCGCCCAGCGACCGCATCGCATCAAGCACCCGCCCGTTCGCCCAGAGGTCATACTCGAAAAGCCGAGTGAAGTAGTCACGGAAAGACGAAGGATTCGCGTTCAAGGCATGATTCTCCGGGTCGTCGACCCGTCGATCATACCGCCGCCGGTTCGCGCGAGCCCGCCTCGGTCCGCGACCTGATGTTGTCCAGCACGTTCATGAAATTGATGTACGCGTCGTAGGGCGACTCGTACGGGTTGAAGTACTTATGCACGTCGCCGTCGGCGAACCACTTCGTGCACATGTAATAGAAGTGATCGCTGGTCGTCAGTTTGCGCCAGTCCGCGAGGAGGCTCTCCGCGTGGCGCCGATCCGGCTCGCTCGAAGCGCCGGCGACACGGTCCTTGATCGGCCCTTCAAGCCGATACAACTCATACAGCGCATTGGACTGCATCGGGTTCCCAAGCCAGGCCGACAGATCGCGCTCCGTGTCCGCCCACGAGATCATGTGCGGCACGTCGTATACGCCGACCGGCTCGAATTGCGCGATCGCCTCCGAAGGCGTGTCGAAGTGATTGTGCCCGGGCTTGATGTCGAAAATCTTCTCGGGCAACGCGTCGAGAAACTCGAATATCCCCGTGTCGGCCCACTGGTGCTCGCCGAAGGTTTCGTAATCCATAAAAAGGTTGCACACGTGACCGTCGCCGTTGATCTGATCGACCCATCCAGCGAACTTCTCGGCGGAGAGCGGCCATTCGGCCCAGCCCCGGTTCGAGAACCGGAACGCGATGTCGTCGCTCAGGCGATAGTTCTTGAGCATCAGCGCGAATCTTCGCCCGTCGCGCCCCTTGAGCCCGGGCGGGAGGTAGAGATAGTTCGGCGAGCGGTACCCGAGCACGCCGTCGACCCCCTCGCACAGCACCCCGTCGAACCTAGGCTCGCCCGAATCGTTCTTCAGCCCGGCGATGTAGTGCGCGACATCGTTATTATATATTAACTCTGTGTTCCGGAAGACGCGGGGCGTGACGCCGAACAGATCCTCGATCCGAGCGGTGTGCAGGTCCACCTGGTCGAGGAACTCGTTGCGTGAGTACAGGAACGACAGCGAGTGGTGGTATGTCTCGCCGAGGAACTCGCAGCAGCCGGTGTCGGCGAGTTGCTTGAACAGGTCGATCACGTCGGGCGCCCACTGCGCGAGCTGGTCGAGCACCACGCCGGTGATAGCGTAGGACACGCGGAAGCGCCCCTCGTGCCGACGCACCAGGTCGAGGATCTTCGCCGTCGTGGGGCGGTAGCACTTGTCGGCGACCTTGCGCAGGACCGCCTCGTTGTGCTGATCGTCGAAGTAGTGCGGCGACTCGTCGAAGACGGAGTATCGCCGAAGCCGGTACGGCTGGTGAACCTGGAAGTAAAAGACGACGGAAGTCATGCCCCGCGCTCCGTTGCTCGCCGCGGCCCGCGGACCATCCCGCGGCGCCGATCGAGCCGATCGTCTCATTCTCCCACGCCCGCGGCCCGGGGCAAGCGCGGACACGCGAAGTTCACACTAAATCCTGCCTCGCTTCTGTGGAAAATCAGCGGCACGGGCACAAAAGTGGCACGGGCGTCCC
>CAZTEE010000025.1:0-14529 GCA_964611775.1 uncultured Phycisphaeraceae bacterium
CACGGGCGAGACGCCCGTGCCACTTTCTGGTTCCGGGGATATTGAGGTCGCGGTGTTCCCCGCGTTCGTGCATCTCGACGCCGCAGCGGCGACACTCGCGCTGGCAAAGTCCCCCGTCGCCCTCGGCGCCCAGGACGCCTGGCCGGAATCCGACGGCGCCTACACCGGCGAGATCTCGATCGCCATGCTCCGCGATCTCGGCGTAACCGCCGTTCTCGTCGGGCATTCCGAGCGTCGGCACGTCATCGGCGAAGCGGAGGAACTGATCGCCCGCAAGACCGGCGCGGTGCTCGACGCCGGGCTTACGTGCGTCCTGTGTGTCGGCGAGACGCTCGAGCAGCGCGACGCGGGCGCCACCGACCAAGTAAACGAATCGCAGACACGCTCGGCCCTGGCGGGCGTAACGCTCGCGGACCCGGCCCGGCTGGTGGTCGCGTACGAGCCGGTCTGGGCGATCGGGACCGGGCGGACCGCGACCCCTGCGGACGCCCAGGCCGCCCACACCAGGCTCCGGGCCGTTCTCGCGGATGTGCTCGGCGCGGACGCCGCCGGGGCTGTCCGCATCATCTACGGCGGGTCGGTCAAGCCCGACAACGCCCGCGAACTCTTCGCCTGCCCGGACATCGACGGGGGCCTCATCGGGGGCGCGTCGCTAGATCACGCCGGGTTCCTTACAATCTGCGGCTCGGCGCGAGGGGCGACCCCGCAAGCCCACGCCGAGAACCCTGCTACGGAGTGACCGGATCATGACCCCTTCCATTCTCGCCGCGATGCCCACCTGGGTCGGCGGCGTCGGCATCGTCGTCTTCCTCTTCATCTGCGTGTTCCTGATCCTGATCGTGCTTATCCAGCGGCCTCAGGGCGGCGGGCTAGGCGGCGCGTTCGGCGGCGGGGCCGCGGGCAGCGGGCAGACCGCCTTCGGCTCGCGGACCGGGGATGTGCTGACCTGGGCGACGATCGGTATCTTCGTGATCTTCCTTACCCTCGGGGCGCTCTTGAACTTCGTAGTTGTCCCGCCCGCCGCGGCGCCGCCGCAATTCGTCCCCGCCGGCGGCGCGAGCGATCAACTGCCCGACGCTCCCGCGACCGCCCCTCCCGTCGGCGATCCATTCGTCCTCCCGCCCGACGACGAGCGCACACCGCCGACACCCGAATCGACTGAAACACCCGCGCCCGCCGAGCAGACAACTCCCCCCGCGGGGTCCACGCCGCCGGCGTCCGCGGAAGAAACCGGGGGCGGGCAGTGACCGAGTCCCGTCGGAGCGTGTCGCTGTGATCCGCAGCATGACCGGGTACGGGGAAGCCGCCGGCGAATACGACGGCGTCCACTACTTCCTCGAACTCCGAAGCCTCAACGGCAAGTACTTCAAAGCCATCGTCCGCCTGCCCGACGACCTGCAAGGCCTCGAAGCCGAACTCGAACCCCGGCTCCGCCGTCGGCTTAACCGCGGCTCGATCGTGCTCACCGCGCGCTGCGCCAATGTCTCCGCGTCCGCAGCACACACGATCAATACAGGCGCACTCTCGCGCTATCTCGAACAAATCTCACAAACGCCCGGCTTCGACTGCTCGGGCGTGCGCATCGACGCCGCGGGCCTGCTGTCGCTGCCGGGCGTGCTCCAGCCCCCGACGGACGACGAGGACCGGGTCCTGCACGCCGGCGCCGCGCTGAACGATCTGCTCGACCTCGCGTGCGAGCGCATGATCTCCAGCCGCGAGCGTGAGGGATCGCTCCTTGTGCGCGATCTTGACGGACTGCTGGACACGATCGACGATCGGCTGAAGGTCGTCGCCGAGCGGGCGCCGCTGGTCGTCGATGAGTACATGCATCGGCTGCGGTCGCGCATCGACTCTTTGCTGGCGGACGTGAAGGTGCAGGTGGATCAGAAGGATCTCGTGCGCGAGGTCGCCGTTTACGCGGAGAAGACGGACATCGCGGAAGAGGTCTCGCGCCTGACCGGGCACCTCGGCCAGTTCCGCGAACTCATCGGGCCGGACCGCGCCGAGCCGGTCGGGCGGACGCTCGACTTCCTCTCGCAGGAGATGCTCCGCGAGGCGAACACGATGGCGTCGAAGTCCAACGACGCGGAGATATCGCGTGCGGTAGTCGAGATCAAAGGCGCCATCGACCGGATCAAGGAACAGGTCCAGAACGTCGAATAACCCCGCGGGCGCCCCGCCTGCCGGTCTACGCCGCCTCCGGCCCGGCCCCCAGCGGTACAATCACCCGACCGAACCAACGCCCACGGACCGAGGGAGACTCGATGCCCGAATCGACCCCGCCGAAATCCTCCTGCTCCGGGCGACGCCCGAAACTCTTGGCGCTGTCGATCGCCGTAGCGACCGCCGCCGCGTCAGTAGGTTCCGACGCGCTCGGCCAGCAATCGGAAGACCCCCGCTCGTTGATTTCTTCTCTCGACGCTCAGACTCTCGTTGAACGCGAGCAGGCGACACGCCGGCTTGTTGAGATCGGTCTAGCCGCGGAAGACCTCGCCGCTACCGGCGTGGATCCAGCGTCGCTCAGCGCCGAGCAGCGCATGCGGCTGGACGCCGTTCTCTTCGAACGCTTCCGCTCGGAACCCCGCGCAGGCCTCGGCGTGCAGTTCGACCCGGGATTCCCCATCGGGGTCCGCCTGCAACTCGTAGTCCCGAATTTCCCCGCGGCGCGCGTCCTCCTCGCCGGCGACATCATCGAACAGGCCGAAGGCGCCGTCCTCACCGGGACCATCTCGCAGCAGGCCTGGCTTTCGCTCCGGCACCGAATCCTCGCGCACGACCCCGGCGAGGCCATGCGCATGGTCATCCGCCGCGACGGCCGCGCACTGACCATCGATGTGCCCCTCGGCTCGTACGCCGATCTCGGCAACGCCGCCCCCCTGACTCCCGAAGATCTCGCCGCAGCGTGGGATGTTCGCCGCGAGGCGCTCGGCTTCTCGCTGCGCGACCCGGGTCGAATCGCCCCGCCGAACACCGGCGAGCCTTGGATCCGCATGACGCCCGCCGACGAGAGCCGGCTCACGCCGAACATCGGCCTCATCGCGGGCGGGACGCCGGGCGCCCGCGCCCCGCGCCGGCTCGACGCCATCAACGCCGCAGCGCGCCGCGCCGATTCATTCCGAATCCAGCAGCAGCAACAGAACCGCGTCATCCGCCAGGGCGACGGGCAGGTCGTCGTCCAGATCGGCCCCCAACCCGCCGACCAGCCCGAAGCGGTGCGCCGAAACTTCATAATGCAGATCCAGCAGTGGGAATCCGTCCGCAACGACGCCCGTGACCGCGCGCTGGACCCCGCTCTTACCGACCTCCAGCGGGCGCAACTGGCCGCGCAACTTACCCGCGCCGAGGATCAACTCGCCGTCCTCCGCCAGCGGCTCGCCGAACTGGACAACCGCTGAACGCCGCGGCCTGCTCTAACTCGCAACAATATTAACCAGCCGGCCCGGGACGACGATCACCTTGCGCACCGTCTTGCCCGCGAGCGCCTGTTGCACGCGCTCGTCCGCGAGCGCCGCCTCGCGGATCGCGTCCTCCCCGGCTTCCGCCGGGACCGTGATCCTGCACCGGACCTTGCCCAGCGCCTGCACCGCGAGTTCGATCGTGTCTTCGACGAGCAGCGCCGGGTCCGCCTCGGGGAACGCTTCGAGCACCACGCCCGGCGTGTCGTGACCCACCCGGCGCCATAACTCGTCCGCGATGTGCGGGACGAACGGCGCCGCGAGCAATATCAGCTTCGCCGCGACCTCACGCGGGCAAGATGAATCCGCGAACGTCCGCGTCATATGATTCGTAAACTCGTTCAGTTTAGCGATCGCCGTGTTGAACTGGAGCGATTCGCAGTCCGCACGCACGCCCGCGATCGTCTTGTGCAGCAGCCGACGCGTCGCGTCGTCCGCGGTCGCATCAGCCACACGCGAGGCGCCGGACTCCTCGTCGATCATCACACGCCACAAACGCTGCAAAAACCGATGCATCCCGACGATGTCACGCGGGTTCCACGGCTTCGATTGATCCAGCGGACCCATGTACATCTCGTACAGCCGCAATGTGTCGGCGCCGAACTCCGTGCAGATCTCGTCCGGCGTGACCGAGTTCTTCAGGCTCTTGCCCATCTTGCCGAACTCGCGGCGGACCGCCTCGCCGTGGTGGAAGAAGGCGCCGTCGCGCTCCTCGACCTCGGACGCCTCCGCGTACACCCCGCGCGAGTCCGTGTACGCCGGCGCGAGTATATAACCCTGATTATAAAGTTTCTGGAACGGCTCGACCGTCGATACACGCCCGAGATCGAACAGAACTTTATGCCAGAACCGCGCGTACAACAGATGCAGCACCGCGTGCTCGACCCCGCCGACATAAAGATCAACCCCGCCGCAAGAACCGGCGGCGTCTGAGTTCTGCCCCAGCATCCAGTGCCGCTCGATCGCGGGGTCGCAGAACTCGCGCTCGTTGGTCGGGTCGAGGTAGCGGAGGTAATACCAGCACGAGCCGGCCCACTGCGGCATCGTGTTTAGTTCCCGGCGGTAACTTTTTGGCCCGCCGCCGAGGTCGAGCGTGACGCTCGCCCACCCGCCGGCCCGGCCCAGCGGCGGCCGGGGCGGGGCGTCGGGGTCTTCCGTCGCCTCGGGCTGGAAGTTATCAAGGTCGGGCAGTTCCACCGGGAGCATCGACTCCGGGAGCGCCACCGGCAGGTCGTGCTCGTCGAAGACGATCGGGAACGGCTCGCCCCAGTACCGCTGCCGGCTGAAGAGCCAGTCGCGCAACTTATATGTCACCGCGCCAGTCCCGGCGCCGAGCGATTCGAGATGCTCGATGGCGCGGTGTTTGGCGTCGGCGGTGCGCAGCCCGTCCATCGGCGGCGAGTTCACAACGACGCCCGGCTCGGTGTAAGGCGCCCCCCGCGTCCGCCAGAACCCGCCCGCAGCGAACTCCTCGCGGGCGCGATCGAAACCGAGCGCGATGATGTCGCCGAGAGTTTCGATCCATACCGCCTGCACCGCGCCGCGACGCTCGCCGACACCGCCAGGCTGGTCGATCGCCGGGAGCGCGACGGGGATCTGATCGTCGCTCATCGGCGTGCGGCGCAAGCGAACCAAATCCAGCAGACCCGGGTAGCGGCTCGCGTCATACCCGGCGCCCGTCGCCAGCGCGACGAAGTCCGCGATCGCGAGTTCCCACCCGAGGGGGAACGCATCGGCGTCGGGAGTGTGCGCGAGGAACCACGCCGCGGCGGCGATCGGCGCGGGGTACACAACGTCGCGGATCGGCAGGTCGAACGCTTCGGCGAATTCGAAGTCGCGCTCGTCGTGCCCGGGCACGGCCATGCTCGCGCCCGTCCCGTAGCCCATCAGCACATAGTCCGCGATGAAGATCGGCACGCGCTCGCCGGTGGCGGGGTTGATCGCGTGCGACCCGGTGAAGACGCCGGTTTTTTCATTTGTTTCCGCCTGGCGCTGGACGTCGGACTTGGCCGCGGCGGCGGCGCGGTACTCGGCGACCGCGTCGCGCGGCGACGACGCCGGCGATGCGCCCTTCCACGATTCGGGCGTCCCCTTCGGCCAGGCTTCGGGCGTGATAGCGCTTACTAGATGGTGCTCGGGCGCGAGCACCATATAAGTTGCGCCGAAGATCGTGTCCGGGCGTGTGGTGAAGATTTCTATCGCGTCGCCGGTCTTTTCGATCGAGAACCGCAGCCGGGCGCCCTCGCTCCGCCCGATCCAGTTCCGCTGCATTAGTTTCACCGGCTCGGGCCAGTCCACGAGATCGAGATCGTGCAGCAGGCGCTCGGCGTACGCGGTGATCCGCAGCACCCACTGCTTGAGCGGGCGCCGGTACACGGGGTAGTTCCCGCGCTCGGAGCGTCCGTCGGCCGTCACTTCCTCATTCGCAAGCACCGTCCCGAGCATCGGGCACCAGTTCACCGGCTGTTCGTCAAGGTACGCCAGTCGCCAGGAGTCGATCACGCGCCGGCGCGTCGGATCATCGAGGTCGGCCCACGATTTCGCGTCCGGGTTCGCGGCCGAGATCGGCTCGCGCTCGCAGGACTCGAACTCCGCGACAAGGTCGGCGATCGGGCGGGCCCGCCCGGCGCGCTCGTCGTACCACGAGTTATAAATCTGAAGAAAGATCCACTGCGTCCAGCGGTAGAACGTTACATCCGTGGTCGCGACGCTCCGGCGGTCGTCGTGCCCGAGGCCGAGCCGACGCAGTTGCCCCCGCATCGACTCGATGTTCTGTTCCGTAGTGATGCGCGGGTGCGTCCCGGTCTGCACGGCGTACTGCTCCGCGGGCAGGCCGAACGCGTCGTACCCCATCGCGTGCAGCACCGTGAACCCGGTCATCCGCTTGTAACGGGCGAAGATGTCCGTGGCGATGTATCCCAGCGGGTGCCCGACATGCAGCCCCCGGCCGCTGGGATAGGGGAACATGTCGAGGATGTACGCCTTGGGCCGGCCGGCGGCGCGGTCGAAGCCCGCGGCGAGATCCCCGACCGGGTTCGGCGCGTGATGAACCCCCGACGCGGCCCAGCGGTCCTGCCAGGCGAGTTCGATCTCGTTCGCCAGGCGCGCGGTGTAGCGGAACGGCGGGACGCCGGGCTGGCGCTCGCCTGCGGCGCTAGGGGCGGTCGGTGTGGGTCGGTCCGGCATCAGGCTCAGTGTAATGCACAGCGGCGGGAAACGATCCGTCGTGCGAAACTCTCAAAAAGAAAAGCCGGGGGGATGAAATCCCCGGGCCTGAGTCCTTAGAGCGTCTTGCGAAATAGTGTTCCCTGGCCTGTCATCCGGCGACGGCGACGTGCCACCGAGTCCGGTCCTCCGAACTCGGTGCTTCATGCCGGGCGTGTGGGGCAGGACGAATGTTCCGCGTGCGAAGCACCGACTTCGGCCCCGAGCCGCCGAAGTCGGTGGCACGGCGAACGAGGAACAACAAGACGTAAAACGCTCTAGTTCGGCTATGCGCGACGTTCGGTTCAGCCGCGTTGTGTGGAGACGACGGTCTGCGACTGCTTCTGCGCGAGGTGTTTCTTGGCTTCGCCGACGAGGTAGAACGAGCCGGTGATGCAGATGAGATCCTCGCGTCCGACGGCGCGGGCCGCGGTGGTCAGCGCCTCGGGGAGCGTATCCTCGGCCTGGGCCATCTTGCCCGAGATGTCGTCGAATCGTCGCTTGAGTTCGGCGGGGTCGAGTGCGCGGGGGTTGCCGCGGGCGCGGGTGAAGATGACCTTGTCGGCGCCGAGCGCGAGGTGCCGGAGCATCCCGTCGACGTCTTTATCCTCGCTGCACCCGAAGACAACGACCATCGAGTCGTACGGGATGTGCAGGCCGATGGATTTCATGAGGGCCTGGACGCTGGCGGCGTTGTGGGCGCCGTCGACTATGACGCGCGGGTTGCGGAAGACCATCTCCATGCGCCCGGGGATGCGCATGCCTTCGAGGCCCGCGATCACTTTGATTTCGGGCGTTTCGAATCCCATCGAGCGCAGGCGATCGAGGACCGCGAGCGCCAGCCCGCAGTTGAGCGCCTGATGCTCGCCCGGGAGGGGGACGACGAGGTGCTCGAAGGCGCTGCGCGGCGTGTTGAGGCATACGCACGTGTGCGGGCCGTGTTTCGGCGTGGATTCGAAGCGGTAGGAGAAGTCGATCTCCTTGCCGACGACTTCGAGGGTTGTCTCGGCGGCGCCGGCGGACTCGCGGAGGGCGTCGAGGATCGCGGGCTCCTGCTGGAAGGTGATCGCGGGGACGCCTTTCTTGAATATGCCGGCTTTCTCCCGCGCGATCTGAGGCAGGGTCGTCCCGAGAAGGTCTGTGTGATCGAGGCTGATGCCGGTGACGGCGGTGACGTCCGGCTTGACGATGTTCGTCGCGTCGAGCCGCCCGCCCAGGCCGCACTCGATCACCGCGATATCCACCGCCTGCTCGGCGAAGTGATGGAACGCGAGCATCGTAATGAGTTCAAAGTATGTCGCGGGCCCGTGACGCTTCTCGACCTTCGCGGCGGCCTCGGCGACGGCCTGCATCCCCTTGGCGAACGCGGGGTACGTGATCATCTCCCCGCCGATGCGGACCCGCTCGCGGATGTCCATCAGGTGCGGGGAGGTGTAGAGGCCGACGGTGAAGCCGCATGCCCCGAGCGCACCCGCGACCATCTCGCAGACCGACCCCTTGCCCTTGGTCCCGGCGACGTGCACGATGCGGAGCGCGTCCTGCGGGTCGCCCATGGCTTTGGCGATCGCGCGGATGCGGTCGAGTTTGAACTCGGTTTTTTTCAGGCGAGTCAGGCGTGTCCGCTCGATGTCGAGCCGACCTTCGGTGAGGTAGCGGATCGCCGCGGTGTAGTTGGCGATCTCGGGCGTCGAGCCGACAGGCCCGCGCGCGGCGCCGCCCCGCGCCCGCCCGGCGGACGCCCCGCTGCGGGTTCGCGATTCAGAGAGTGTGGTTTTTCCCATGGTCGGTCGCAGGATATCAGAAACTCGTGAAATCTCCAAAAACCGCGTTCTGGAGCGCTGATTTCAGACTTTTATTGGAAACCTGACGCGCGGTTTCAGAGCCCGGCGCATAGCCGAATGAATCGGCGTCGCTGACGACGTTTCCCGAACGGGGCGTTCATCCCGAACCATGGTCAGGGGATGTCGGCGCCCGGGTTCACGCCTTGCACCTTCACATCGCCCATGCCGGGCAACGGCTCGAACTGCCCCTCTCGGTCCAGGCGCATCAGCCCGGTCGCGAGCAGGTAGTCGAGGATCGCGATGCGGAGGTCGCGGATGGCGCTGTCGCGGGCGTCCTCCGCTTCGAGGAGCTGTTGCTCGGCGTCGGTGATCTGGATCGAGTCCCGCTCCTCGATCTTAAGTTGCTCGAGCACCAATCGGTTGATCTCCACACGCTGCTCGGCGAGATCCAGCGAGAACCGCGCCTGGTCGATGTCGCGCACCGACGCCCGCGCCGACACGATCACGTTGTCGCGGAACTGCTCGTACGAGCGTCGGCTTCGCTCGGCGCTGATCATCGAACTCCGCAGGTTCAGCCGTTCGATCTGCCGGTCCAGCGGCAGGCCGAACGTCACGCTCGCGTTATACCTCGTGTCCTTGAAATCGAAATCAAAGTTGCCGATGCGGTCGTCGCCCGCGGTGTTCACGCGCAGCCCCGCGGCGAGATCCAGATCCGGCAGGAGCTGGTTCTTCGAGTTCGCAACCCCGCGCCGCGAATCGTCCACGCGGTCGCGCACCGTCTGGAGGTCGAGCCGGTACTGCAACGCCAGTTCCGCGGCACGCGCGGGCGAGATCTCCGGCTCGGGGATTTCGAACTCCGTCGGGATGATGATGATGTTCTCGTCGATCGGAAGCCCGAGCCGGACCTTGAACCGGTCCAGCGTGAGCAGATAGCGCTCTCGCGCCGTGATCAGCCGGCTCCGCGCAACCAGCACGCGCTCCTCGAAACGCCGGGACTCGAACGCCGCGTCCCGGCCCGCTTCGACCCGCGCCTCCGTGCGCCGCTGGTTCTGGAGCAGACTATCGAGCGAACGCTGCTGGTTCTCGATCGCAGACTGCTGCGCCACAAGGTTGAAATAGTCCCGCGCGATCGTCACCAGGAACTCGCGCCGGAATCGCTCGAAGTCCCGCGCCGCGTACACAAGGTTACGCTCTGCCTGGATCAGCGACTCCCGCGCGATCGGACCCGAGCCGCGCAGCAGCGGGACGTTCGCGTTGAGCACCAGTTGCGTCGCCGTCGAGAACTCGCCCGATACGCTCTCGCGCAGGATCTCCGCGGCGTTCCAGATAAGCCGCGCCTCGACGTTCCCGCCGAACGGGAGTTGCTGCGTCGCGCGGAGTTCGTTGACGATGCGCACCGCGGTGTCGACATTCGTCGTGTCCGTCGAGCCGTCGATGCTGGCGGTCAGATCGTTGAAGAACCGCGGGCTGAAACGGTGCTGCTCGATAAGAAGTCTGATCGCGGCGAGGATGTATTCTTCTTCCGCGGAGAGGAACTCGCGCGCCGTGTTCTGCGCGATGCGGAATGCCGTGGGAAGATCAATGACCGCGCCCTCGTAACCGAGGTCCGCGTACGAGTCGAGCCTCGCCGAAATATCCCGGTCCTCCTCGGCGGGGTCGAAGAAGAGTTCATCCGGCCCGGGGTTTGCGGATTCGGGCTTTTTGTCGAGCTGCGAATCGGTGCGCATCTCTCGGGCGGGCGGGAATTCCCGGCCCGGCGTGATCGATCCGCCGCCCAGCAGATCGGTCCGCCGTTCCATGATCCGGTCGATCTTGCGATCGGTCGCTGTGAGCGAGCAGCCCGCCGAGACGACGCCGACCGCGATTATGAGAGTCGCGGCGAGCAACGCTCGAGCCGAGGCCGCGGATTGATTGTGCTGCGTATTCTTCCCGTGCATAGGCCCGAGTCTACCCCGCGCCGGCCCGGGCGTTGCATCCGACGCCCGCTCGCCTTGATGCCCCGCCCGCCCGACGCCATGATGCCCGGCAACATATGGCTTCCATCACACACGACGGCCGATCCTTCACCATCAACGGTCGGCGCCGATTCCTGTTCGGTGTGACGATCGACCTTGGTCGCCACGCGCGCGACCGCTGGGACGCGATCCTCGACGACGCCGCCGGCGCGGGGTTCAACACCGTCGCGCTACGCCTGAACTGGGCTATGCACCAGCCCGAACCAGGCCGCGCCGACGGCGCGTTCGACTTCACCGGCGATCTCGACGCCGCGTCATTTCTGCGCCAGGTCGCGACCCGCAAGATGCTCGCCGTACTCCGGCCCGGCCCGTTCGTAGGCGCCGGGTACGACGCCGGCGGGCTGCCCGGCTGGCTTGTCGACGGCCGCGCCGACATCGCCCGCACCGGCGACCCCGTATTCAAAAACGCCGTCAGCCGCTGGATCACCGCTGTCATGCGGCAGGTCGGGTCGCTCCAGATCCTCTCGCCCGGCGCCGGGGGCCCGATCGCCCTCATCCAGAACGAGCACGCCTGGTTCAAAGGGCACGACGACCTCGCCCAGGCGTACCTCGGCGAGGTCGCCCGGTTCCTCCGAGAGGCCGGCGCCCGCGTACCGATCCTCAACGCCAACAATCTCTTCGCCTCGCCGCACGAAGGCCACTGGGGCGAACTCGACGCCTGGGTGGACGATCACGCCGACAAAGACCCCTTCGTAACACTCCGCCAGTTGCACGCCGTGCGACCGGATTCGCCGCCGATCCTGCTGGACCTTCCCCTCGCGGACACTCCCGCCTTTGGTGAGCAGGTCGGCGCCGCCCACGAATCCGCCCTGCGCCGCATCGGGCTAGCCCTGGCCGCCGGCGGGCAGGTCTTCGTCGATGGGATGTTCGCGGGCCTGACGCCGGGCTTCCTAGCCGGGCGCGACCCTCACAACTCCCGGCGATACTTCAACCCCCACTCGGCGCCCGGCGCGCCCGTCTCATACTCCGGCGCCCGGACCCCGACTTACTCCCGCCTCCGCCGACTCGTCACGTTCGCCGCCTGCTTCGAGCGCGTCCTGGCGAACCTAGATCCCGCGGCCCCGGCCGTCACGTGCAGCCCCGCGATTGTCACGAAAGGAGCCGCCGTCATCCACCGCCCCGGCGCGCTCGGCGACGCAATATTTATTTTCCCCGCCCCCGGCTCGGCCGGCGTCGGCCCCGTCGAACTCCTCCTCGCCGACGGTCGCCCGATCACCGTCGATCCCGCCCGCGAGCCGATGGTCCCGCTGCTGCTCAACGCCACACTCTCGCCGCACGCCGTCCTCGATTACTCAAACCTCTCGCCGATGGCGCTCGTCGAACGCGCACTTGTGCTCGTCGGCGCCCCGGGTGCGCCCGGTGTCTTCTCGATCAACGGCGCCGAGGTCCACACCGCCGTCCCCTCCGGTCGCACGCCGACCATAATCGAGCACGAAGGGCTCACCGTCGCCGTCTGCTCATTCGAACAGTCGCTGCACATCGTCGCCACCCAAGACGCGATCCATCTCGGCGCCGACCGCATCGACTACGCCGGCCTCCCCGTCGCCGCGGCCACGACAACCGCAAAATCCCCGGGTAAATCCTCGTCCCGCGCATCGAGCGTCACCACGATCCGCAGCACCGGCGCCGTCGAAAAGACAAGCCCCGCTCCCGCGTCGGCGCCGCGTCGCGCCCCGGCGCCGACACTCTCGGATTGGACATTCTCGGCTGACCCCGCGCTCGACGCCGACCCCGCCGCCGCCGCGAACGAATGGTCCCCCGCCCAGCCGCTCGCTCAGCCGACCTGGGAGGACCCCCTCGCGAAGCAGACCGGGCGGACCCGCGTCGAGCAGCCCTCCACTGTCGCCGCAACCTCGGCGGACGGTCGGGCGGTGACCGGCTACCGCTGGCTGCGTTGCCGATGCACCGCCGGCAAGCCCGTCCGCGGAAACCTCGGACTATTCACGCTCCGGGATCGCGGCGTCGTCTTCTGCCGCAAAGCCGCCGACACACCGCCCGCCCGGCTGGGCGTCGTCGGCGACGGTCCCGACACCGACGCCCGCACGGTCCCGCTGGCCCTGGGCAAAGGCGACGCCGAACTTATATTCCTCATCGACCACCTCGGTCGGCCCGCCGGCGGCTCGTATCTGGGCGAACCCGTCGGCCTCGTCGGCGAACCCGGCTTCGTCTCCGCGTTCCGCCTGACCAAGCCGAAACTCGAACCCGGCACGCCGGTCGCCCCCCTCTCGCGCTGGCCCGCCCGTGTCTGGGATCTCCACGAGGACGAGCACGCCGACCCGCTACGCATCACCTGGTCGTTCGTGTACCGCAAAGCCGCGCCGATGTATCTCCGTATCGCCGACTTCCCCGCCGCTGCTCTGGTCCTGCTCAACGACGGCCCGATCGCCTGGGTAACGCCCGGGGACACGCTCTCGATGCGCATCCCCGAAGAACCACTCCGCCGAGGCGCCAACTCGCTCCAACTCGCGATCCTCGGCGACGCCGAAGCCGTACTCGCCAGAGCCGCCGCCGCCCTATCCCTCTACGAAACGCGGAACACTCTGCCCGGGACGCCCGCGTGGACCTCATCACCCTGGCGAGTCCCGCCCGACGATCGCTTCACACCCGCGACGCCCGGCGGGATCAAGTCGCTCGCCAAAGCCCCGGCATGGTTCCGCGCCCGTTTCTCGCGCACGCCCGACGACGCGCCCGTCGGCTTCGTCCCGACCGGCCTGCACAAGGGCTGCGTGATGGTCAACGGGCGGGTTCTGGGCCGGTACATCGCCGGCGCCCTGGGCCGCCGCGCCGCGGACCCCGTGCCGACCCCCGTCCCGCCCGCGTGGTTACGCGCGGATGAACCTAATGAACTGACAATCTTCGACGAGGCCGGATCGGCGCCCGACTCCTGCCGACTCGTCGCGATCTGATTTACAGCCCCGCGTCACTTGTCCGCGCTGAGCCGGCTGCGCACCATCCGCCGAACAGCCCGATCCGACAGCGCCGGCGCCACGCCCGAAATCGCCACACCCCACCGCACCAGCCCGCTCGTCCAGACCTCCGCGCACGGCCGGCGCAGGCACCGAACCACCGCACGCGCGACCCGTTCCGGACGCTGCATGAACCGCTCGCTGGTGTGCTCGATCAGGCTCGCCCGCGCGCTCCGGTCCCGCGCGACATCGAAGAATTCCGTCTTCGTGCCCACCGGGTGCACGGTCGAGACGTGCACGCCGAACGGCTCGAGCTCCAGCCGCATCGCCCGACCGACGTGATGCTGCGCCGCCTTCGTCGCCGAATACGCCCCGTAATAAGGCAGCGCGAACCGCGCAACGCACGACGAGCACAGCATCACGTGCCCCGCGCCCTGCGCGATCATCTTGGGTACCGCGGGCATGAACGAATGCACCGAGCCGAAAAAGTTGACCTCGAAGATGCCGCGGAGTTCCGCGTCGGTCATCTCGTGGATCGCGCGCTCCACGCCGTAGCCCGCGTTGGCGAAGACCGAATACACCGACCCGTACGCCGCTACGGTCGCGTCGATCATCCTCGCGCACGAGTCGGGGTCCGAGACATCGACGACGAACACCTCGGCGCGCCCGCCGATCGCCCGGATCGACTCGGCGACTTCGTGCAGCCGATCCGCGCGCCGCGCCGCGAGCATGACCGGCATCCCCGCGCGGGCGCACGCGACGGCGGTCGCCGCCCCGATCCCAGCCGAGGCGCCCGTGATGCATATCGGCCGGCCTGTAAGGTCCACACCCCTCGTCATGCGGGTGACGACTATACCGAACCCGCCTCGTCCGACGCCCCGGCGCCGACCCGGCTAAGCGCGTAATACGACGCCAGACCCGCGGTGATGTCGATCAGCCCGTGCGCCACGATCGGGATCCAGATCGAACCCGTCAGCCAAGCGATCGCCCCGAACACGACTCCAAGCCCGAATACACGCAGCGCCCCGTCGGAGCCTTGATATGCGTGCGCCGCCCCGAAGAGCGCCGCGGAGATCGCGACCGCAGCCCAGATCGGCGCACCCATCGCCTGCCCCCACCACAAGAGATACCCGCGAAAAAAGACCTCCTCGCACACACCCGCCGACAC
>CAZTEE010000026.1:0-7080 GCA_964611775.1 uncultured Phycisphaeraceae bacterium
CAAGTGGCAAGGGCGCAATCAGTGGCACGGGCGTCCCGCCCGTACGCTATTTTTGTTCTTGATTCGGGCGTGGCGACATTCGTCCCTCTCCCCGGCCCGCTGCCAAGGGTAGAGGTGGTCAGTACCGGCGCTACGGGCATCCCGCTAGGGCGCTGCCTGCCTTCGCGCGGAACGCCGCCGCACTCGTCACGAACATCTTCAACAACAGCGCGATCCCCTCACGCGAGTGTTTGAGATATTGTTGATATGAGCTCGGCATGACGCCATTGCACGCTCGAAAAGACGCCTAGTTCGCGCATTCCGAGTCAATCGACCCGACTCGGAGATCACTTACGGGAAATCCGGAGGCGGATGGGCATCTCGTCTGAATGCGCCAGCACGGAAGACCGACGAGAATCGCCCGCATTGTCACCGAGCCCGCGAGACGAAAGTGTATACTTCGGAGTATCCGCCGATATAAAATATTTTTGTCGCTAAATATTTTTCATCGAGGATGGCATGGCTCTTAAATCTGCTCTGCTTCGAAGGTTTATGTCGGATGGGATTGTCTGGAAGCGGGGGAGTTCCAACGAAGAACCAGCGTGCTCTTTGTGGGTTCTGGAAACTCCAGACAGGGCTGCCAAGCCCGACGTGGAGCAGCCAGGTCGCACCGTTCGCCGGGCTATTCGGGTCGGTCGGCTCTGACGAAGGCGGTCATAATATTTGTCATAGGCTGCCATGGGTGCATGCGAGGGTGGTCGGCGTACCGGGAGAAACCGCTGAGAGTATGCCCGGCTCGGATGGTGTTAATATTTTATATTATTTAGGGCAGGCGATCGGCTGGCGCGTGCTTGTGCATACGAGTCTGTCAGCACGCTCGCGAGACTCCTGTGCCGCGGGGCTCCGGCCAACAAGGAAGCACACACGCACATACACGGGCAGGCAGACGGATTGAAAGCATATTAAATCGGCGGAACAACCGAAGGGGTGAGTGTGAAAATGTGAGGCTCCTCGTCAACGGCGTGGAGGCGCGGGCAGATGCTCTCGTCGGCGAAGAGTCGGATGCATTACAATGGGCGAGATGAGTGACGATCTCGCCAGTATGGTTCGCGCGCAGGTGCTGATCGTCGAGGACGAGCCTGACCACGCGGAGGTCATGGCGGACGCCCTGCGCAAGCCCGGGCATGTTTCGACGATCGTGGGGACGGTTGACGCGGCGTTCGAGGAACTCGAGCACGGCTCGTTCGACGTGATCGTGACGGACCTGAGGATGCCCGCAAGCGGCAGTCGGCGCGGGGTCGCTGCGGACGGCGCGGACGCGGGGATGAAGATCCTCGAAGCGGCGCGTCGGCTTCAGCCGGACGCCGAGACGATCATGGTCACGGCGCACGGCGACGTGCCCACGGCGCGGGCGGCGTTCAAACTCGGCGCGTACGACTTCATCGAGAAGCCGCTCGACCTCGAAGTATTTCGCGCGCTGATCAACCGCGCCGCCGAGACGGTGCTATTGCGTCATGAATCCGGCGACGATCTGACCGGGCTTGTCCAGCACGACGGGTTCGAGGGGATCATCGCCGGGTCTGAGCCGATGCGGAAGATCCTTCAGACGGTGCGCACGGTCGCGGCGTCGTCGCTGCCGGTGCTCATAACGGGCGAGTCGGGTGTGGGGAAGGAACTGATCGCCCAGGCGGTGCACCGCCTGAGCCAGCGCAGCGGCAAACGCTTCGTCGCGTTCAACTGCGCGGGTCAGAGCGAGACGCTGCTCGAGGACGCACTATTCGGGCACGTACGGGGCGCGTTCACCGGCGCGGACAAGGAACGCGAGGGCGTCTTCGAGTACGCCGCGGGCGGGACTGTGTTCCTCGACGAGATCGGCGACATGCCCCCCGCGGCACAGGCGAAACTGCTGAGGGTTCTCGAAAATAAAGAAGTGGTCCGGCTCGGCTCGAACGAGCCGCGTAAGGTTGACGTGCGCTTCGTTTCCGCGACCAATCAGGACATACCGCTCGCGACGAAGGAAGGACGATTCCGCGAGGATCTTTACTTCCGCGTCAACGGCGCGCACGTCCACGTCCCCCCGCTGCGCGAACGCCGAGAGGACATCCCGCGGATAGTTCGGCACGCGGTGGCGAAGTTCGCGGGCGAGATGAAGCCGGGCGCGCCGCCGCCGGGCATCAGCGACGCTGCGATGCTGCGTCTGACGGCGTACCACTGGCCGGGGAACGTGAGACAGCTGCTCAACGTCACGCAGAACATGACGGTCATGGCGTTGGGCGAAGGGGCGGAGACGCTCGACGTTCGGCATGTCCCGGCGGACATAGCGACACGCGACGACGACGCGGCGGAGCCTGGCGTCGGCTCGCTGGCGGGGACGAGTCTTGAGCAACTTGAGAAACGCGCGATCCGCGAGACGCTGCGGCTGACCGGCGGCAACCGCGAACAGACCGCGAAACTCCTGGGCATCGGTGAACGGACGCTGTACCGCAAACTCAAGGATTACGGGCTGAGGTAAGGGGCAGGCGCCAGACGCCGGGCGCCGGGCATTGGGCATCGGACTGAAAATGTGGCACGGGCTGCGCGTGGTTTGTGGGTCGCTATTCTTAGCGGCATGGCGATAATCATCTTTCAGCACAGTGAAATCGGTAGGCCCGGTCGGCTCGGCGCGACGCTGCGCGATCACGGCTGGCGTCTGGACATCCGCGCGATGCACGAGGGCGGCGTGGTCCCGACGGACCTGGACAACGTTGACGGGGTGATCTCGCTGGGCGGGCCTCAGAACGTGGACGAGCCGCGTGACGAATGGCCGTGGATGGACGCTGAGATCGAGTTTCTGCGCGCTGCGCACGAGCGTTCGCTGCCGATCGTGGGTGTGTGCCTGGGTGCGCAGTTGCTGGCGGCGGCGCTGGGAGGAGAGGTCGCCGCGATGCCCCAGGCGGAGGTCGGTTTTCAGACGATATCGCTGAGCCCGGCGGGGCATACGGAGACGCTATTGTCGGGGATTGCATGGGATTCGCCGCAGTTATGCCATCACATGCGCGAGGTGAAGACACCGCCGGCGGGCGCGGTGGTGCTAGCATCGAGCCGGCGCTGCGCGGTGCAGGCTTTCCGCGCTGGGATGCGATCCTACGGGTTCCAATATCACTTCGAGGCGGATCAGCGGCTTATCCGCGACCTGACACACGAGGCGAAGGACGAACTCCACGGCGCCGGTTACACCGAAACCGAGATCGAACAGCAGATCGAGACGCACTACGCCGACTTCGCGCGGCTGGCGGACCGGCTTTGCGTGAACATCGCGACGTGCCTGCTGCCGACGGCGCGGCTGGCGAGCGCGCGCGGGCGCGACTGAAACGATGGGAGCGTCGCTGCGCATCACGCCGCCGGGGGATTACGTTTTTCGGCGTGATGTGTGCTCGTACGGCTACTTTCTGCTCCCGCCGAATGTCTGGGATCCGGCGGCGGGCACGCTGAGCAGGCCGTTGCTTCTGTCTAGCGGCCGGGTCAATGCGACGCTCGCGCAGCCGGGGGATCGACCGGGCGCCGTGGTGGTCGCGCGTTTCGATCGCGCGATCTCGCTGACGGAGCGTGCGGAGGCGCGCCGGTATATTTCGCGGATGCTGAACCTCGCCGACACGGGCGTGGCGGAGTTTCACCGTGTGGACCCGCGGTGGAAGCAGTCCGGGCGTGGCCGACTTTTTCGCAGCCCGACGTTCTTTGAGGATATTATAAAGACGGTGACGAGTTGCAATGTCGCCTGGCCGAGCACGATCGGGATGAACCGTCGGCTGTGCGAGGTGATCGAGCCGGCGTTCCCGCGGCCGGAGGATCTCGCGCGCCGGCGGCCGCAGACACTGCGCAGCCGGTGCGGCGTGGGGTACCGGGACGCACGCATCATCGAACTGGCGCGGATGACGCTCCGCGGCGAGATCGACCCGGACTGGTTCGAGAACCCCTGCACAAACGATGCGGATGCGCACAAGGCGCTCCTGGCGCTGCCCGGCGTCGGGCCGTACGCCGCGGGCAACATGATGATGCTGCTCGGGAGGTACGGGTTTCTTGCGATCGACACGGAATCTGTCCGTCACGGCCGGTCGGTGCTGGGCCTGACGGGGACCGACCGCGATGTCGAGAAGTCGATGCGGGCGCACTACGAAAAGTTCGGCTCGCACCGGTTCAGGTCGTACTGGTTCGAGTTGTGGACCGATTACGAACGGCGTCAGGGTCAGGCGTGGACGTGGGAGCCGCGCACTACAGGCCGGCAGTTCACCGCGGCGAAACTCAACGCAGCGCCTGAATCTTGAGACGGTCTGATCGGTCAGCGATCAGCGTGCGCCCGGCGTTTCGAGAGTGGGCATTCTGCCGAGGACGTTGCCCCGGCGGTCCACGCTGAGATAGACCCCGCCTTGCGGCGTGCCGAGGATCTGTGTCACGGGGGCCCCGCCGACGTCGTGGACAACGACGAGGCCGTTGCCGGTTTCGTGTACGCCGATGGAGACGGCGTCGCGGCCGTTTCGGGAGCGCACGCCGAGCACCCCGCCGAAGATCGTCCCGCTCTGGCGGATGAGGAGTGTGCCGTCGCTGGCGCGGATGTCGGCGACACCGGCGTAAACGGAGGGAGCATCGGCGGTGTCGGCGGGCTGTTCCTCCGCGCCTGGCGGGGGCTTGGGTAGTTCGGTGATGCCGAAGGTCATGACCTCTTTGCCGGCGTTGTCGAAGAGGCTGACGTGCCCGCCGAGTTCGCTGGCGCGGAGGGTTAGATAGGTCGATCGGCCGCGGCGGTCGACGATCTCGATCTGCTGGGCTTTGAGGGTGTTGAATGTCGCGTCGCCGGTGGATTGCGCGGACATCCCGCCGAGCATGATCCCCCCGGCGACGAGGATGCCTCCGACCGCCATTCCCGCCACGAATCCCCTGGTTCCGTTCATAGTGACCTGCTCCCGTCGTTGGTTAGGGCGGCCCGCCGGGCCTGGGGACACGCGAAAGTCCCCGGCGGTTCATCGGGCGATCGCGGCGTGCGGTTGGGCCTGATCGGGATCCGCAGCCTCCGGATCGGCCTTGCTCGCCCGGTAGAACGACCGGGAGGGCGACCGGGTTCGGTCAAGACCCGCAGGGGGCGGCATCCAGCCAAGCCGGGATTTTGAGAGATTTTGCTGGCTATTTCTCCGGGATCGGGCACAATAACCAATCGGGAGAGGGCAGAGCGGCATCGGACGCCGCTGGGAGGACCGGGTGTTCCGGTCGGCGGCGTCGCGCACGCTGTCGCCGACTGGAGGTTCCGCCCATGCCACGCGTACATGATCTGCTCAGGGAAAAAGCCGCCGAGGGTCTGCTCGAGGTAGTCGTCACACGCCCGCTCGCGACCGTGGTCGAGGCGGCCCGGGCGATGAACGAGCGCCGGATCGGCGCATTGCCGGTCGTGGACGACGCCGGGCGTCTGGTGGGTATGTTCACGGAGCGCGACGTGCTGACGCGGATAGTCGCGGCGGGGCGAGACCCGGCGATAACGCGTGTCGGCGACGTGATGACCTCGCCGGTCCTGGCGTGCGAGCCGGCCACCCCGCTGGACGATCTCCGCGCGGTGATGAGGGAGCGGCGGGTCCGGCACATACCCGTCGTGGACGACGGCGCGGTGGTCGGGATGGTCTCCATCGGCGATCTCAACACGATCGACGCCCGGGTGATGACCGAGACGATCAACTACCTCGAACGTTATATGTACAGCGCCTGACACACGCCGAAAGCAAGCCTGTCCCGCCGCCGGGAGGGCTGCTCGGGGCTACTTGAGTTCGACGCTCCAGTACGCCTCGTCGAGGAACGCCTTCCACGACTGGTAGCGGTCCTGCCCGAGGCGGGCGACGATCATCGGATGCCGACGCGGGCGGACCGGCTCGCGGATGAGCGACATCCGCGCCTGGTCGGGCGTGCGGCCGCCTTTCTTCGCGTTGCATCTGATGCACGCGCAGACGAGGTTCTCCCACGATTCGCCCCCGCCCTGCGCGCGCGGCCGGACGTGGTCGATCGACAGGTCCGTGGTCGAGTACGAACGCCCGCAGTACTGGCAGCGGTTGCGGTCGCGGGCGAAAAGGTTGCGCCGATTGAGTTTCACGGTCTGTTGCGGCAGGCGGTCGTACCCCAGCAGGCGGATCACGCGGGGCACCGCGATCCACAGCCGAACCGTCCGGACCCAGTCGTGCATCTCGGGTTCGAGTTCGCGCTGGAGGTTGCTCACCTCGGTCCAGGAATTGAATGTGTAGTTGAGGTACTGCCCGTTCTCGATGTGTATGACCTCGGCGAGGTCGCGCACGAGAAGCCCGAACGCCCGCCGGGCCGAGACGACGCGGACGGCCATGTAAAGTTTGTTAAGAACCAGAACCTTGCAGTCCAGCCCGCCGCCGAGCGCCGTCGCGGCACCGAAGTCGAGCGACGCGAAGGCCCCGACAGCCGACGGTTCCGCCGGCTCGTCCCGGTCATGTCGTTCACGATGTCCCCGCCGCTCACGCATGGGCCCATCCCGTCCCGGGGGGCTGCGGGCGATCCCGCTCGGCCGTCGCGCCGGGTCGTTCGCGAACAGTATCGGCCCGGTCGGGCGGGATCAATGGTCTTCGTGAACTCCGAGCGCGCGAGGGCGCGGGTCCGCTATTGTCGGCGTCGTGAACAACCTGCCGCACAAGATCGCCGTCCTTTGCGACCTCCGCGACGCCGCCGGGCGGGTTCTGCTGATCAAACGCGCCAAGGAGCCGAACCTCGGGCTTTATTCGCCCGTCGGGGGGAAGCTCGAAACCGCAATCGGCGAAAGCCCCGCGATGGCGGCCAGCCGGGAGATCCACGAAGAAGCCGGGATCGTCGTCCCGGTCGATCGCCTCCGCATGGTCGGCATGGTCAGCGAGCGCGGGTATCTCGGCGCCGCCCACTGGCTGATGTTCGTCTACCGCGCCATCGACCCCGTCGAGGTCGTCGAGCGGACGATCCGCGAAGGGACGCTCGGCTGGCACGAGCCGGGTTCGCTCGAATCGCTCCCGCTGCCAGAGACGGACCGCCGGGTGATCTGGCCGCTGATCCTCGCGCATGAGACCGGCTCGTTCTCGGCGCACATCGACTGCA
>CAZTEE010000026.1:7090-14429 GCA_964611775.1 uncultured Phycisphaeraceae bacterium
GTGAGAGCCGGCGCCGATCACGCGGAGGTCGGCGCGCTCCCGCCCGAGCCGCCCTTGCCGAATGGCAGCGCGTCGCGGTTGAGGAAAACGACCGCAGCGGAAATCAGGAAAAACACCACCGCGAAGATGCCCAGGGGCATTTCCTCGACCTGATTGGTCTCGGGGTTGGTGACTTCCGTCATGGGGAAGCCGAGCGGGCCGACGATGTGCGAGCCGAGCGCCCCGAGCATCAGCCCGACGCCGACTATCCCGCCGTAGACCCCTGTTTTCGGGATTAGCAGCAGCACGGCAGCGAGCAATTCGAAGAAGCCAACGGCGTAGCGCCCCGCGGGGTCGGCGCCGAGCTTCTGGAAAAGTTCGACGGACATCGGGTCGCCGGTGAACTTCGGCAGCGCGCCCATTACGATGAAACCCGCCGCGAGCGCAACGCGCAGCACCCACGACACGATCTTGAGATTCTTATCCATCTGGCTTTCTTTACAGCTCGGCTGCACGGATATCGCGCTGGGGATCAGGCGTGACGGCAACGCCCCATTAATTGTTAAAATCGGCCCACGCCGGGTTTATTCCCCAGAATCAGGGAATCGGGCTAGATCGCTCATTCCGGCGCCCCGCCGGCCATGTCGTACACCCACGTGTCGCCGGCCCGCGACCAGTCGAGAATCTCGGATTCCTGGAAGAACAGGCCGAGTTCGCGTGTCGCCGCCTCGGGGCTGTCGGACCCGTGGATGAGGTTGAAGGAGTTGGACACGCCGAAGTCGCCACGGATGGTGCCCGGCGACGCCTTGGAGCCGAAGGTAGCACCCATCATCCCCCGGCTGATGCCGATCGCTCCGACCCCTCGCACAGCCAGCAAAAGCACCGGCGAACTGGTCATGAACCGGACCAACCCATCGTAAAAAGGCTTGCCCTTGTGCGCCTCGTAGTGGCGCTCGGCCAGGTGCTGAGAGATCTTCATCAGCTTGCAGCCGACGATCTGAAGACCCTTATCCTCAAATCGGCTCACAACCCGGCCCATAAGCCCGCGCTGAACCGCGTCGGGCTTGAGAATGATCAGCGTAGTTTCCACGGGTCGAATCCTCCGTATCGCATTCACCGTACCCCCGTCGCGGCGCCGCGCCGGGCCCGACAGACTACCAGCCGACCATCCCGCCCGCACCTCCCGGCCGAGTCTGGAATCCGTTTGTTCCGCGTTTTTTCTTGTATCCCCGGCCTACTTCGAGTATCCCATACTTGACCCGTGTCGCTGCGATTGCGCCGGCGATCCGAATCGGCCCAATGAAAGGATCCCGAACGTGCCCAGACCGTCCCGACCTAAAGTGACCGTCCCGGCTTTAATCCTCGCGGCGATCTTCGCCCTCCCCTCGGTCGCCCATCCGCCGATGGAACTCCTGCCCGGCGCCAATCCCGATCAAACCCTCGGCCTGGTCCCCTACGACATCCGCACCGACGACGCGCAGACCAAGCGTCGGCTCGCCGAATTGCGCGAGACACCCGTCGCGGTCGCACGGTTCGCCGCCCGCGACTCGCTCGCGCGCCGAATCCCCGGCGTCGTCGTCTCGATGAACGACCTGCTATTAACGCCCGACTTCATCCGCACGACGGATTCGATGCTCACCCCCGCGGCCGACGGCGTCCCCGACCCCGCGACGATCGTTAAAGGCTTCATCACTCGCGAGCGGGAACTCTTCTCGATCGCCCCGGAGCAGATCGACGCCGCACGCGTCAGCCGTGACGGCGAAACCCGGCACAACGGCGTCCGCACCGTGTGGTGGCAGCAGGAAATCGACGGCATGCCGGTCGTCGGCTGCGACCTCCGCGCGAACATCCTCCCCGACGGTCGTCTCGCGTCCATCGGCAGCCGGATGCTCCCGCAGCAGGTCTGCGACGCGGCGCGCCTGAAGCGCGCCGACCTGAACGCCGCTGCCGCGGTCCGGCTCGCCGCCGACGCCGCCGAGATCGTCATCGACGCGGCAATCGAACCAGCCCCGGTAGAAGCCGGCGTCGCGCGTGTCGAATTCCCGCGGATCGCGGGCATGAGCCGCGCCCCGATCGCGGAGCGAGTTTATTTCCCGGTCGCGCCGAACGACATCCGCCCGGCGTGGCGCGTGACCGTTTCCGCGACGAACGATCCCAACGTGTACGAGATTGTCGTCGACGCGGGGACCGGCGAGGTCCTCAGCCGAAGCAACAACACCTGGTACGGCGGGGACGCCGCCGCCACCTACCGCGTCTGGACCAACGACAGCCCCGCCCCGCTGACGCCCGGCCCCGCGTCCCCCGACGGAACACAGGCGCCCGTCGTGCCGCGCGAACTCGTCACGCTCAGCGCGCTCGACTCCTTCGCAAGCCCGCTCGGGTGGATCGACGCCGGGATGAACGAGACCATCGGCAACAACGTCGCAGCCCACGCCGACGCCGACGGGAACAACTTCCCGGATCTGCCGCGCCCGCAAGGCTCGCCGTTCCGCGTCTTCGATTTCCCGATCGATTTTTCACAGGCGCCCTCGACGTACCGCGATGCCTCGATCGTCCAGGGGTTCTTCACCGCCAACTGGCATCACGACGTGCTCCACGGGCTTGGCTTCGACGAACCATTCGCAAACTTCCAGCAGGATAACTTCGGTCGCGGCGGCGTCGGCGGCGACCGCATCAATCTCGACATGCAGGACGGCGCGGGGACCAACAACGCCAACTTCTCCTCCGGCGGGTCCGACGGCTCCTCCGCCCGCGTCCAGATGTTCATCTTCACCGGTCCCAACCCAGATATCGACGGCGGACTCGACGCGCAGATACTCATCCACGAACTCGCCCACGGGACCAGCATCCGGCTCCACGGCGGGCTCGGCGGAACCCAGGGCGCCGGCATGGGCGAAGGATGGTCCGATTACTTCGCCCTCGCTCTCCTGCTCGAACCCGGCGACGACCTCCACGGCACGTACCCCATGGCCGGCTATTCAACATTGCAAGGTTTCGGCCAGCCGTTCTTCGATAACTACTACTTCGGCATCCGCCGATTCCCTTACACCACGGACCTCGGGCGCAACCCGCTCACCTTCGGCGACATCAGCCCAGACCTGATCGACATCGACCCGCTCATACCCATCAACCCGGTCTTCGGTTCGAGCAATCCCAGCCAGGTCCACAATGTCGGCACCGTCTGGTGCTCGATCCTGTGGGAATGCACCGTCGCGATGATCGAGAAGCACGGCTTCGAGGCCGGGCAGGATCTCATCCTCCGCCTCGTCATCGACGGGATGAAACTCACAACAACTTCGACTCCCTCGATGGTCCAGGCCCGCGACGCCATTCTCCTCGCCGACCGCATCAACAACAACGGAGTTAACAACTGCGACCTCTGGGCAGCCTTCGCCAAGCGCGGCCTGGGCGCGGACGCCTTCAGCGCCACCTCCGGCGTTTCTAATATCGGCGAATCTTTCGACATCCCGATCGGGGTCGAATTCTCGATCGACGGCGGCGCGCCCGATCGCACAATCGCCGGCGCCCCCGCGGCCTTCGATGTCACCGTCGCCGACTCCTGCGGCGAGCCGCTCACGCCCGGCTCGGCCCGGCTCGTGGTCACGATCAACGGCGGCGCTCCGCTGTCGCTCCCCTTCGCCGCCGGCCTGACCGAGGAACAGTTCTCCGCCACACTCCCACCGTTCGCCTGCGGCGACACCGTCACTTACTACCTCGCCGCCGACACCGGCGACCAGACCTGGACCTTCCCCGCGAACGCCCCCGCAGACCAGATCCCCCTTCTAGTCTTCACCGACGACCCCGCGAGTTTCGTGGACGACTTCGAAACCGATCAGGGGTGGCTCGTCTTCGGCTCCGCGAGCGCCGGTCACTGGCAACGCGGCGTCCCCGCCGGCTTCGGCGATCGCGGCGACCCCATCACCGACGCCGACGGTTCCGGAGCCGCCTACCTGACTGAGAACGGACCCGGCAATACAGACGTCGACGACGGCGACACCGTATTATTCTCACCCGCGTTTGACGCCACCGGCGACGGCGACGCGCACCTCGAATACTTTCTCTGGTTCTCCAACGATCTCGGCTCGAATATCGACGACGTCCTCGTCGTCGATCTCTCGCCGGACAACGGCAGCACCTGGATCAACCTAGAAACCGTCCCGGCCTCGACTTTCGGCTGGGAACGCCGGCTTGTTCGCATCGCCGACTTCACAGAGCCGCAATCCGCCATGCGCCTCCGCGTCATCGCGTCCGATCTCGCCGGACCCTCGATCGTCGAAGCCGGGTTCGACGGCTTCCGCGTCGTGCGCTTCGTCTGTGCAACAACCTCGATACCCGCGGACCTCAACGGCGACGGCGTGGTCAACGGCGTCGATCTGCTGATACTTCTTTCAAACTGGCAAGGCCCCGGCGCGACCGATCTCAACGGCGACGGCGCAACCGACGGCCTCGACCTGCTCATCCTTCTCTCAAACTGGACGGGCTGACCCGCGCCGTCATCACGCCGCGATCGCCGCCGCCACCACCCGGTTCCGCCCCGCGCGCTTTGCTTCATACATCCGAGCGTCGGCGTCCCCGATAAGCCGTCCCGCCGACGCCGCGACCGCCCCGACGGGTGCGAACACGACGCCGACGCTTGCGGTGACTTTCAGCACGACCCCGTCCCAGTGGACGCAAGCCGCCGCGATCGCTGCGCGCAGCCGCTCGCCGAGTTCGACCGCGGCCTGGTCCGATCGGAAAAGCCCGGCGGCGATGAACTCCTCGCCGCCCCAGCGCGCGACGGCGGCCTCGCCGCACGCCGTGTCGCGCAGCGCCCCCGCTACAGCGCGGAGCACCTTGTCCCCGGCCTGGTGCCCGTAGGTGTCGTTGAACGCTTTGAAGTGATCAACGTCCATCAGAAACAGGGCGACCCGTCCCGCGGCGGTCGGCGCCGAGAGCAGTTCATCCAGCCTCTGCTCGAACGCCGCGCGGTTCGCGATCCCTGTGAGAGAGTCGGTGGTCGCGGCCCGGATTATGTGCTTGGAATCCTCGTGGAGTTGCCTGGCTTCCGCCTCGGCTTCCTCGGCGCGTGCGAGAGTCGCGGTGCGCTCGGTCTCGGCTTCGAACGTCAGCCGCGCCAGTTCCACCGCCGCGAGAGTACGGATCTCCGCGTAATCCGCGGTCGAACCGATCTCTAGTGACAGGTCGCGCGCCATCTGGCGGACGTGCGTGTCGATGGACGCGAGCGCCTCTTCGACGGCTTTCTCGTCAAGGCCGGCGAGGCGTCGGACCTCGTCGCGGACCTGATCGATCTCAACTACGCCGATCTCCCGGCAGAAGAGTTCGGACACCGCGCGCGCCGCGCAGACGATCTCGGCGAGCCGGCGGGCCGACCCGTCAAGCCCGGCGTCGTCGCCCTGGCTCGCGCCGACGGCGGTGCACAGCGACGCGGGCAGGTTCCACTTTTCCAGGAGAGCGCGCCCGAGCGCCGCCCCGGTCACGCCTAACACCGCGCGCTCCGCGTCGCGCAGCCGACCCCCGTCACGGTCCTTCATTTCGATCGCTTGCGCGTACAAATCCGGCGCGACGGTGTGCGCCGCGAGCCGGCCGATCTGCGCCAAGAGTCCGGCGATGAACGCTTCCTCCGCGATCCCCGGCGCCGCCGCCCGCGCGATCAGTCTCCCCGCGACGGCGCCCGTCAGAGACGACCGCCAGAATGACTCGTAGTCGAAACCCGCCGACCGCTTAGAGTTGATCTGCTCGCTGAACGACACCGAGAGCGCGGTGACTCGCACGACGCGCTGCCCCGCGAGCGCGACGGCCTGCTGCACGTTCGTCACCTCACGCCGGACGCCGAAGAGCGGCGAGTTAACAAGTTTGAGAAGTTTTGTCGCCAGCGAGGGGTCGCGCTCGATCACCGATGCCAGATCCGACGCGGAGGCATCGCCCGTGCTCGTCAGCCGCAGCACCTCGACCGCCGACGCCGGGAGCGCAGGCAGTTCCTTCGTCGCACGCACTAGGCCCAAAAGGTCGATAACCATCGCGCTTCTCCCCACTCGAACCCGGGTTGGATCGGCGAGCGTGCCCCTGCCGTGACGCCTGCTCCCGGCCCACGTCCCGGTGGGAGGGCGGCACGCCCATTCGATCGGCCTGTCGAGGCCCCCGGTTCACCCCACTTGGGGAACCACACCAAACTTGGCATTGCCCGCGGACCGGCACAGAACGAACAAACCCGATCTTCACTCGGCGCCCGCTCCGGCGCCGATCGCGGATCGCCGAACACGTTGCGTATGATTGCCTGGCGCGCCGTCTGAACCGCCGGTCGCATCCAAAGAAACACCGAGATGAGCCTCAGCCAAATCAAACCCGCCTTCGGTCGAACGATCGACGCGCTCCGCAGCGACACTCCCGCGATCGAAGCGATCGAGCGTTCAATCGGCGGCCGCCTGGCCGCGGTCGCGGACCTTCTGCCGCTGGCGGCGGAGCACTGCCGGGTCGAAGCCAAGCCCGTCCATCGGCTCCGCGTGGCCACCCGTCGCGCCGGCGCCGCGATCGACCTCTTTGAACCGCTGCTCCCCGCGAGCCGGACCCGCGCCTTGCGCCGGTCGCTCAAGAAAGTACGTCGAGCCGCCGCCGACGCGCGCGACGCGGATGTAGCGATGCTCTCGATGCGCGACCGATTCGAGGCCTTACGATCTACTCCCGCCGACGCCGAGGCTCTATCGCTTGCATTCGGCGTCACATCGTGCGAGCGCGATGCGGCCGCGGAACGTCTCGTCGAACGATGCCTCTCGATCGGCCCGAAACTATCACGCCGGGCGGATCGTCTGCTGCGATCCTCGCGCGACCGATCGCATAAAGACGCTCCGTTCTTCCCGGTCGCGCTCGCCGCGCTCGACGCGCAAATCCAACGCTGTCGCGACGCCGCCGCGGACGATCTGACCGAACCGCCGCCGCTCCATGCTCTACGGATCGAGTGCAAGCGTCTGCGCTACACGATCGAAGCGGTCGGCGCCGTGGCGGACGAACAGAACCTCGGCGATCTGTACGCGGCGCTCGTGGAATCGCAGGACCGCTTCGGCGCGGTCAACGACGCGTCGCAACTCGGCGCCAGTCTCGAACGTCTCGCCGAGCGTCTCAAGCAAAGCGCCATCCCGCCGGGTGATAAACTCCTCGCCGGCCTCGCCGAACTCGCCGAGCGCCAATCACACGCTGCCCGCACGACTCACGAGGAGTTCCTCAACTGGTGGCCCGGCTCGCCGCTGCGCCGGCTCCTCGCTCGAGGGATCCCGGCGCCGATCGTCGATAAAAATCAGCACACTGCCGCCATGCATCCCGGCGGGGAGGACCGCGCGTGACACGCATCGACCCCGCCCCGCCCGTG
>CAZTEE010000027.1:0-14330 GCA_964611775.1 uncultured Phycisphaeraceae bacterium
TCATGGAAGAAGGCCGCCTGACCGACTCCTTCGGCCGCAACGTCGACTTCCGCAACGTCGTCCTCATCATGACCAGCAACATCGGCGCGGACCTCATCAAGGGCGGCGGCGGGTTCGGCTTCTCACGACGCTCCGACGAACAAAATTTCGAAAACATTAAATCTATCCTGATGAAGGAGATCGAGCGCTACTTCCGCCCCGAGTTCATCAACCGCCTCGACGACGTGATCGTCTTCCGCCCGCTCACCAAGGAAGACCTCGTCACCATCGTCGAGTACGAGACCGGCAAGGTCCGCGACCGCGTCGCCGGGCAGGGGTACGAACTCGTCCTCGATCAGTCGGCCAAGGACTTCCTCATCGACAAAGGCTTCAACCCGGACTTCGGCGCCCGCCCGCTCCGCCGCGCCATCGGGACTTACATCGAAGATCCGCTCGCCGAACGCCTGCTCACGGGCGAACTCAAAGGCGCCGGACGAGTCCTCATCACCCGCGCCGGCGAGGATGACCACCTCACCTTCACCCTCGAACCCGCGCCCGCCGAGAAGAAACCGAAAAAGCCCGTCGAGACCGCGGCGGATTCATAATCACAACGGGATCAAGCCAGTGGCACGGGCGTCTCGCCCGTGCGAATAAACCGACTAGAAAAGGATCTGTGGGACGGGTGTCTCGCCCGTCTTTTCTGCGATAGAGCCTCTTGCGTAAATATGTGCCGGGCCGGCCGTGCCACCGACTTCGGCGGCTCGGGGCCGAAGTCGGTGCTTCGCGCGAGAGACATCGTATCTACTTACATATCCGGAACTGAGCACCGAGTTCGGAGGACCGAACTCGGTGGCACGAACGCCGTCGCCTAGCGCGAGGCCGATTGGCGCTCTTACATAAGAGGTTCCAGACGGACACTCCCTACAGAACCCTCACGCGCCGCACCGCGCAGTCGTGACGCTCGCACACCGCACGCATTCGCGCGACCGAATCACCCGCGTCCCAGATCGGCGCCGCGAACAGCCCCGCCCCTGACCCTGTCACATGAACGGTCGCCCCCAGCGCCTCTTCGAGTTCCCCGCGGAGTACCCCGAGCCGCGGCTCGAAGATCTCCGCCGGCCGGGCCAGATCGTTGAACAACTCGGGCGAATCCAGCAAGCCGCGCTCGGCGAGTTCGCGCACGCGCTCCGCCCGGAACTCCCCGGGCCCGAGTTCGTCGAACGCGCGATACACGCCCGGCGTCGCACACCCGAAGCCGGGCAGGACCAGCAGAAGCGTCGCGGCGTCCCCGCCGGCGCCTGCGATGTCCGCCGTCCGCTCGACTCTATCGCCGACGCCCGAAACGAACGCCGGCCTCGGCGCCGGCACGTCCGCGTCATCAAGAAAAAACGCGGTGTCGCTCCCGACCGTAGCGCCGATCGCCCGCAGCCGATCGTCGCTCAGCCCGAGGTCGTACACGTCGCACACCGCGCGCAGCATCGCCGCGGCGTCGCTCGAACCGCCCGCCAGCCCCGCCCCGACCGGGATCCGCTTCTCGAGTTTCAACTGCACGGGCAGCCGCCGCCCGACGGCGGCCTCGAGCGCCGCGTGCGCCCGCACCGCGAGATCCTTCGACACCGACCAATCGATCGGCGAGCGTCGCGGCGCTTCGTCGTGCCACATGATCGCGTACCTGCTCGCACGGTCCGGCTCGAGCCTCGTGACCGTGAGTTCGTCGCACAGGTCGATCGCGCAGAACCACGACGCGATCGGGTGCAGCCCGTCGCCCGCCGGGGGCGGCTCGTTAGCACGCGCCACCGCGAGCGCCAGGTTCACCTTCGCGTACGCGCGCAGATGCACCGAAGCCGTCATGGCGGCGCTCCATCGGGTTCGCAATGGTCGAGCAGCACGTCCGCGAGTTCGCGGAACGCGCCGCGCCCGCCGGGCGCTTCGAGCACGAGATCGACGCGCGCCCGAACTTCCGGCCGCGCGTCCGCCGGGCACGCGGACAACGCCGCGCGTCCGATCGCGGGCAGGTCGTTAATATCATCGCCGATATAAATCGTCCGCGCCGTGTCGGCGCCCATCGCGTCGCAAAGCCGCTCGAAGCGCGAACCCTTCTCGCCCTCCCCGACATCAACATGATCGACGCCCAGCCGACGCGCCCGCGCCCGGATCGTCCCGTCGTCGGCGCCGGCGCTCAGCCAGCCGACCCTGAAGCCGGAATCGATAAGACGCCTCATCCCAAGCCCGTCGTGCATGTGGAACGACCGCGAGTGCGCCCCGTCCGAGCCGATCGTGATGCGCCCGTCCGTCAGCACGCCGTCCACATCCGACACGACCGCGTCGATCGCCGTCGCCATCGGCAGGCGCATCCGCCGAACCCCCGCGACACACGGGTGCGTCGGCGTGACGCCCCGCGCTACCGCCTCGGCGAGTTCGAGGTCACCCCGCGTGACGATGCGCAGCCGCTCGATCGGCGACACCGCGCACGCGTGCGCCTCGCTCGCCCCCGCTTCGAGCGCCGCCCGCAAGGATCCCGCCGCGAGAAACGGCTTGAACGGATCGACTCTCACCGCGCCGTCGAGATGCTCGCGATGCTCCGCCACGCGCGCCCCGTGCCCGGACACATACCCGCCGATCGCCGGATCGCGCGTGACCACGACGACCGACTCTACAGGCGCGACGCGCCGAACCGCGTTGATCGCCCACCCGACGATCGGCACGCCGAGCATCCGATCGAGCGCGCCTACCGCGCCGTCGGCGTCGCACAGGATGACGAACGACACGTCCACGAAAGATCAGCGTAGCAGCCGCCATCCGCCCGAGCCGCGCGGCACAGCCCCGCTCAATCCGCCAGCCCGAGCGAGCGCGCCATCAGCTGGTGCAGGTCCGTGTGATGGCACACCGGCGCCAGCGACTCGGCGCCCGGCCCCATCGCCGTCGCAACCACCCGGTCCGTCGTGTGCATCCGACCCGTGAACGCCACGCCGAGATGGTTCGCCAGCGCCGACCCGAGTACGCCCGACCGAGTATCCGCGCGCCGGTACGGCAGGACACGCCCCCGCCCGATTTTCCGCCGGATCGCGTCCAACTCCGCGTCGTCGAGCCGGACGCCCAGCGCCGTGTTGACGAGACCGGCGAGCGCCTCGGCCGACCTGTGCGCCGCCGGCAACTCATCGAACCGCGTGTCGATCCACTCGAACGACCGCTTCGCCGCGAGCAGGCTGTCGATCTGCGCGTCGCCCTCGGCGCCGCCGGACGAAAAACCGGGGTTCCCGCAGGCGTGGTCCGTCGTCGCGAGGAGCAGCGTGTCGTCGCGCGACGAGGCATGACCGATGAGAAACTCTAATGTTTCTTCGACCTCGAGCATCTCGTGCGTCAATGCCGCGGCGTCATTCGCGTGCGCGGACTCGTCAACCCCCTCGTTCTCGATGAACAGGCAGTACCCGCCGGGCGCGCCCTCGAGCGCTCCCAACGCCGCCGACGCCAGGTCGCGCATCGTCGGCGCCCCCGCGTCGCGGTCGAGGACGTAAGGCATCGACCCGTCCGCGAGCAGCCCGAACACCCGCCGATCGTGGTCTTCCGCGAGGCTCGCGCCGAGTTCGCGCCATGTGCGCGCCACGCGAACGCCGGTTGCTTCCATCGCGGCGAGATCGAAGTCGCGGGCGCCGCCGCCGACGCCGAGGTCCAGCCCGCGTTCGACCATCTGCCGCGCGATCACGCCGCGATCAGATCGGCTCGGCGCGTTGCAGAACATCGACGCCGGGCTCGCGTCCGTCAGGTACGAAGTCGTGACGAGTCCGACGCGCTTGCCCGCTCGTTTCGCGCGAACGAACATCGGCGCCGGCGCCGACCCGTCCGGCGTTATCGAGATCGCCCTGTTATTGACGCGCCGACCGATGCTCCACGCGCTCGCGCTCGCCGCGGAATCCGTCAGCAAGCCCGTCGCCGGCGTCGTCTCGACGAGCGCCGTCCGCACGCCCGGCTCGTTCATCCACGCCAGCCACCGGCTCCCCGCGCCGAGCCGACGCCGACGCGCGTGATCGCTTATCGACAGCGCACCGATGCTCATCCCGTCCGCGACCAGCATGATCAGATTCTTCGCAGCGCCCGGACGCGACGCCCGGGGCTGCGCCGACACGCGCGCTCCAAGCCCCAACGCACCCGCGGCTGCGCCCGCGACGCCGATAAACGAGCGACGATCCAACGCACCGTCGGGGCGCAGCGGACGCGCTTCAAAATTATTACTTTGATCCGTCATGTGCGATGCTCTCTCTCTCGACGCCGCTACCGCGCGGGCGCGTCAGAAGCGTACGCGAAGCCGGCCCGCGATGAAGAACGTAGCGTCGGCTTCGTCGTCAAAAATCTCGCTCCCGCCGGAGTCGAGCACCTCGATCTGCTGGTGCGCGATCACGCCGATCTCGAGCCCAGCCTCGACCCCCGCGTGCGGCCGATACCCCAGTTCGATCCCGACGAGAGCGCTCTCATCGCGGAACACCCCGCCCGGCAGCAACGACCCGCCCCCGCCCGACAGCCGATATTCACGGGCTTCGTAGCGTCCACGCAGCGTCAGGAACCAGGAATCCGTGATCGCTCGCTCGACGTTCACGCCGAGCTGATCCGTGAAGATGCGCCAGCGGTCGTTCGGGCGCCAGTCGATCTGAGGCGCCGGGAAGAACCGCGGGCTGTCCTCGAAGCGGTCGATCACCCCGATTCCCATGCCGATCGTAAGCCGATCGCTGAAACGTGAGCGGATCGTGAAGATTCCGCCCGCACGAACCGAATCGCCGAAATCCGCCCCGGATTCGCCCGCGAACTCGACGATCGCCGATGCCGACGCGATCCACCGCCGGTCGATCCGGTACGAGAGCGTCGGCACGATCCGGACGCTCGAGAGCAGATCGAGCGGGTCTCCCCCGCCGAGCGCGGGCGGCAGATCATAATCAGTAAAAGTAAATTCGTTTTCGATGTTCAGCGCCGCCGTCCACTCCCGACTCACCGGCTGACGCAACGACAGGCGCCAGCCCGCCCGGCGCACGGCCACGTCGCCGCCCGAGTCAAAGTCCGCACGCCCGCTGACAACGCCGAACGGCTCGAACCGGATCTGCGTCTGCGCGTCCGGATGATCGCGCCAGCCTTCAGGCAGCGTCCCGTTGTCCTGAGCCGCCGCCGACGCCGCGAGCGACGCCGACAACGCCGCGACTATCGTGCGACTGATTTTCGAGCCGAGATGTGTGAACTCAGGCATTTCGTGTGTATCGGTCGGTTTCGTGTGTGACATGTGTTTATCGGTTGGTGTCCGGCCGGAGTCAGATTCGCATCCGCCAGGCATAAAGGAGCCATTCCGCCGTCAGCAGCGCCAGCCCGGCGAGCGCGAACCACCGCCAGATCTCGCGCGGCGCCGCGACGCCCGCCGCCCCGGATCCCGCCCGAACATCCCCGAATTCATACTCATTGCGCACCGCGACATCGCTCTCCCGCGCGTCGAGCAGATTCACGGGCAGCAGGCGGTCCGCATCAACCACGCCCTCGAGCCGATACACGCCCGCCCGGCGTAGCGCTCCGAGCGCGACCGAAGCCCGCGCCGGATCCACCGCCGCCTCGAACGGCGCAGGCCCGTCGCCGACGATCCGTGTCGCGCCCGGCGCCGGCCTGACCGTGATCGAGTCGCTCGTCGTGAACGCCGTCGCCGAAGTCTCGCCGATCAGCCGAGTGAGACGTTCGACGACGTTTGTAAGAAATATCACGAACGAGAACTGCGTCGGCCAGTTGCTCTGCGCAAGTTCAAACCCGACGAAAACGCGCTCGACCCCGCGATCCCGCACGATCGTTATCAGCGGCCCGTCGGCGCCGAACGCGAGAGTCTCACCCGTCACACCCGCCGCCGCGGCCGCGCCCTCGCCCGGCGCATCGAGAACTCCCGAGCGCGCGATCGAGACCGTATCCAACGAAACATTCCGCAGAACCGGATGCGCCCGGCGCCACGACGCGAACCCCGCGCCGCCCGTCGATTCACGCTCGACGCGCGGGCCGAACGCGCCTACACGCGAACCGAACGCGACGCTCGGCGACGGCGGCGCCGACGCCGCTCTAACCCCGTCGAACACGACCAGATCATGCCGAAACACGCCCGGCGTCTCGACCAGCGATGCGTACGCGCGCGCGTCGATCGTGTCGATGATCGTCGAACCGATCGCGGCGAACGCGTCTTCGAGCAGCCCGTGCGCCAGCCGTTGCGCCTCGGACCGCACCGTCGGCGTGACGATGAGCACACGCGGCGGGATCGCCGGTTCGAGCCGAATCGCAGCCGTATTGTCCGCCGCGAGTGCATCCCGGCGCCCGATCGTCGCCGTCACCAGCCCCGACACGCCGGTCGGTTCATCAAGAAACTCGAACGTCACAGCGGCTTCGCCCGGCCCCGCGTCCGTCCGGGCGCCGACTTCGATCGTGCGCGTATCGAGCACGCGCCCGTCGAGCAGCAGCGACACCGGCGCACGTACGGCGTTGCGCGACGCGTTGACAACACGCAAGAAAACCCGGACCCGCGCCGCTTCGCCGAGATCACGCCGCGCCGCGATCGCCACGATCCCGAGATTGTCCGAATCAGCCCCCGGGTCGGGTCCGATTCTTATAAATCGCGTGTCGCGCACGGGCGTCGAGACATTCTCCCCGTAAGCCCCGTCGCCGATGATTACAACACGGGCCGCGGCCCGCTCCGCCTCGCGCGAGCCCAGCAGCACCCCGGCTAGATCCAGCGCCGCAGCCAGATCCCCCGGCTGATCCGTTTGCTCGATCGCGCCGATGGCGCCGCGGAGCTCGGCGCGTGATGCCGTCATCCCGGTCTCGGCGCGAGCGGACGCCGCGAACGAAACCACCGCCGCCTCCACCGGCCCGCCGCCACCGCCGACCGTCTCCGACAGACGCTCGATGAGCGACCGCGCCTCGTCCTTGGCGCGATCGAGCCGCGTCGCGCCGGTCGCGGCGTCGGCCTCCGCGCCCATCGACGCCGACGCGTCGATAAGGATTATCACGCGGTCGGCGACGGCTTCGGGCGCGTCGATCGCCGGCCTCGCCAACGCCGCGCTCAACAACCATAACGCCAGCAACTGCAATAGCAGCATCCACGACGGACGTAGCCAGCGGAACGGCTCGTTAACCTGCATGTCGCGCACGGCCCGCTCCCACAGCAGCGTCGAACTCACACGCACCGGACGCCGACGCAACTTCAGAAAATAAAATAACAGCAGGATCGGCGTGGCGATCCCGGCGGCTAGAAGCCCGGCGAGTGGGTTCAGAAACGTCACGCGATGATTCTCCGCCAACGAACGCCGCGTGTCACCTCACCCCGCCCGCCCGTGATGCTTTGGTCAGGGCATCAACCGTGGGGCGGGCGTACCCGCCTGCCCGTCAACAGCATCCATAAACAAAACCAACCACGCCCGCACGGAGGTACATCTCACGATTCATCGCGTCCACGCGGCCAGATATACAACATAATTTTCATCCATGTCCGCCGGGTCATCGATCGGCATTGCATACACCGCGCCGTCCGAGTCGATCGCGTCGCCCAGCCGATCGTACACCGCGACGCGCGCGAACCCCGCCTCGGCGAGCGCGTCGCGCAGTTCCGGCACGGACCACAGCCGCCAGCGGTAAACAAACGCGTCGCGGATCGGCGCCGTGCCGCGCGGGTGGAAGTGCATCGCGTTGACGACCATGCCCGTGAGCGGGTCCGCCTCGCGTTGCTCCCACACATACCGCACCTCGCCGCGGATCTCGATCTCGGATTCCCCCGCGCACATAGCGTCGATCCCGCCGTAGATATCGAGGACCAGCGCACCGGGCGCCCCGGCTTCGTCAACGAGCCTGCCCCGCGCGTGCGCGAGATATCGCACAAGCGCCTGCCGTGTGTGAATCTCACATATGGAGAAATTAAGAACCGCGATTACGCCCGCCGGCTCGTCGACATCGAGCACATCGCGCCGAAGTATGACGATCCGCACGTCATCGGCTGCGCGATCGCGTAGGCGCGCGATCGGCTCCGGGTCATGATCCGCGCACACCGCGCGATGAGCCGGGTCGAGAGCGACCCACGCCCGGCTGACCGCGCCGGTCCCGCAGAAATCCTCGGCGAGCGTGACGGTTTCGCCGGCGCGACCGCCATGGAGAGCGCGGATGAACCGCGCCTGCATGCCGGGCGACTGCGCCGCCCGTTCATACAGATCGAAAATGTCCGCCGATTCGCGCGGCTGCATCACGGCGTCGGCGCCACGCTGCGCAGGAACGCGTCGAATGCCGCCCGCTGCGCGTCCACCGCTGCGCTCGGACCGACGAGCCGGGGGAACACCGACCCGCCCGACGCTCCCTCGATGATCGCGGCGACGAGCGTCGAGCCGGGCTGCGGCGTCGGCTCTGCGCCGGGCGTTCCGGCGAGATACATCCCTTTATAAGTTGCGACCGTGATGTGCAGATCGCCGATGTCGAAGTGATCGATCTCGGGCATGGTCGGGGCGCCGGCGTCGTCGAGCACCAGCCTCGCCCAACGCGCGAGATTGTCGTCGACGGTCCCGCCCTGGCCCGGCCCGAATGTAAAAACAACAATCTCGGCGCCGGCGGCGTCGAACTGTGCCGCGCGCATCGGCGAAGATGTTTCAACACGCGACCACTCCGCGACGGGTGTCAGCGAGATCCCCGCCACGCGCACCACGCCCGGCTCACTCGAATCTGACGACGGCTGATCTCCGCGTTCGATCGGCGTCGGTCGATCGGTCGGCGTCCGGGTTGGTCGAGTCTCCGCCGGATCGCCGCCGGTCGCTCCGAGATACTTCGGCTCCGGCGGAGATTCCGAACACCCCGCAGTGATCACCAGCGCAAACACCGAGACCGCGCGAAACATCCTGTTCGATCGTGTGTGCCTCATGCAATCATGATAGATCAACCGCCGGAACGAGCGGAACACCGCTACCGGGATGGTGAAGCACCGAAGCGGCGCAGATTCGGGGTGCGCGGCGCTCAGAGCCGTGCCCGTCGAACGCATCCCACTCCGTCCTCAGGCACGCTCGGCCGGGACGCATAAGTTCATCTGTTTCACGCTGTGAATCCCCAGGGTTTGCACTCCGGGCATTGTGCTCATCGCGGCCCGGCGTTGCTTGTCCGCGCGCGATCCGCGACGATGCGTTTGTGACGCCGATCTCGATCGAATCCATCGACGATCCCCGGCTCGAGGTGTTCCGAGACGTGCGCGACCGCGACGCCGCCGGGCGTCTGGGCGTGTTCATCGCCGAGGGTGATCTTGTGGTGCGTCGGCTGCTCGCCGAGTCGCCGCTGCGTGCGCGGGCGGTGCTGCTGTCGCGCGCGAGGTTCGCCGCGATGGAGCCGTTTCTCGCCGAGCACGCGCGCGGCGTGCCCGTGTATATCGCGGCGCAGGACCGGCTTGACGCGCTCGCCGGGTTCCACATCCATCGCGGCGTGCTCGCGGCGGGCGATCGACCCGCGCACGGTGATCTCACAAACATCCTTCGCGCGGCGCCTGCGTCCGCGACCGTTGTTGTGCTCGAAGACCTTACAAACCACGACAACGTCGGCGGGATCTTCCGCAACGCCTCGGCGTTCGGCGCCGGCGCCGTCGTTATGACCGAACGCTGCGCCGACCCCCTCTACCGCAAGGCGATCCGCGTCTCGATCGGCGCGACGCTTACCATCCCGACCGCGCGCGTCCGCCGGGCTGCGGACGCGATCGACGCGCTGCACGCGCACGGGTTCGCGACTCTCGCGCTGACGCCGAGCGCCGACGCGATGGATATCCGTGATTGGGTCGAGATGCATCGCGGGTCGCGTGTGGCGTTGCTGCTCGGCGCGGAGGGGCCGGGGCTGAGCGCCGCCGCGATGCGCGCGGCGTCGGCGCGCGTGCGCATCGGACCGATGACCGGCGTCGGGAGCCTGAACGTCGCGGTCGCTGCGGGTATCGCGCTGCACGCGATCAGCGCGGCGTGACCGGGCCGGGACGGACTATGCGGTCATCTTCGGGTGATTCGCCGAGGATCATCACGGTCGAAGGCGTGCCCGCGGGCGCGGGGGGGGCGTCGACAAAGGTTACAAATTCTTTTGGGAAGATCGAGCAGGCGCCGGCGGCGGTGCGCGCGGGTTCCGAGCCGTGCACGTTCGCGCTGGTCGCGGCGATCGGCCCGCCGAAGGCGACTATCAGTTCGAGCGCCGCGGGGTGCGCGGGGCATCGGAGGCCGATGGTGTCACCCCCGCCGGTGACGATCGGGTCCACAAGTTGCGACCGCGGCAGGACGATCGACAGCGGCCCGGGCCAGTGCTCGGCGGCGAGCGCGTCGGCGCGGGCCGGCCAATCCGCGACCAGCGGCCGGGCCATCGCGACACCCGACACATGCGCGAGCAGGGGCTGCGTGCGCGGACGCCGCTTGATTTCGTAGAGGAGTTCGACCGCCGCCGGGTTCATCAGGTCTGCGCCGACGCCGAAGACGGTTTCGGTCGGGAATACTACGAGCCGGCCCGCGCGGAGAGCGCCCACGGCGCGCGCGAGCGCGGCGGGTTCGAGCACGGGCGAGCTCACGGCGTGCGTGCGCCCGGATCCTCGGGCGCGCCGGTGTACGCGGAGACGGCTTCGCCGAACTCGGGCGCTACGAAGCGGACGCCGTTGCGTTCGAGCGCCGTCCCGACGGCGCGGTGCAGGTCGGCGACGGCGATGTTGTAATCGACGCGCGCAAGGATCTCCGCGCTCTCGGCGGCGGCGAGCGCCTGCTGCCTCGTGAGTTTGAGATTGAGAAACTCGGGCGTCAGGCCGCGGATGTTCTGCTCCTCGATGAGCAGCGTGCGGAGATTCTCGGCGGCGGCTAGCCGGGCGATGCGGGTCTGCTCGATGAGCGCACGGTTGGTCGCCACGTCGCGGAGCGCGTCCTTGACCTGCGCGACGGCGCGCTGCACGACGGCGCGGTAGGACACCGCCGAGCGGACGCGTTCGAGCCTGGCGACGCGGAACCCGGCCTCCGCGGCGCGGTTGCCGATCGGCCTCTCGAACGCGAGGCCGGCGAGCCAGTCGGTGAAGTCGCCCGTGCGGAGTTCGTCGAACGCGCCCGACGCCGAGTCGTCAAGCCCGGTGAGCGTCGCGGCGATGCGGAGATCGAGCCGGGGCAGCCGGGCGTTGTCGGCTACCGTCTCGCGGATCGAGGCGTCGTCGATCGCCAGGATCGCCCGCTGCACGTCCGGGCGTTGCGCGAGCGCGGTCTCCAATGAATCGAGCAGGCTTACCTCGATCGCGGCGTCCGTCGGCTCGTCCACGGGCAGCACCACGATCTCCGAACCCACAGGGATCGAGGGATCGTTGAGTATTACTTTCAGCGAGTCGGAACTTTTACGTAATATGTTGACGGCGCGGATCAGGTTTGCGCGGCGGTTCTCGACCTGCGCGACCGCGTCGGAGAACTCGGCGGGGCGCACGTCGAACGACAGGCGATTGGACAATACGTCGCGCGTCTCTATGCCGCGCGCAAGGAGAGAAGCCTGGATCTGTGCCTCCCGGTGGGCGCGGACGAGGTTCCAGTAGGCGCGCTCGGCGTCGGTGGCGATCCCCATGAGTTCGTCGCGCAGGGATTCGAGCGAAGAGCGTTCAAAGTTGCGCGCCAGACGGACCCGGGCGAGCGTCACGTCGGCGCCGAAACCGCGGAGCAGCGGCTGGTCGAGGGTGATGTTCAGCCTGGCCGTGCGGGCGGGGTCGGGCGACCGGCTCTGGCCGGGGCTTTGGTTGTTGAATATGCTCAGCGATTGTTCGAGTTCGACGCGCCCGCCGGTCGTGAGTTGCCGGCGCAGGCCCGCGTCGAATACATACGACTTGTTCTTATTAATGCCCGTCCCGATCGGGACGTTCCCGATGACGGGGACGGCCGAGGGCGCGTCGGTGGTCACTAGGGTCGCGTCGGCGAAGAAGACCCAGTCGAAGAGGGCGTCGGCGGCGGTTACATCGGCCTGCGAGGCGGCGGCGTCGAGCCGGGCCACCTGCCCCGACAGGTTGTGCCGGACGGCGCGCAGCACAGCCTGCTGGAGCGAGAGCCCGACCGTCCGCGTTTCTTCCCCGAGCAGATCCGGGCCGAACGGCGTGACGATTACGCCGTACGCGCCGACGCCGCTGATCGAGTCGAGTTCCCGAACGCGCTCGGCGGAGAAGCCCAGCCGATCTTCGACAGCGGGGGCGGGGACCATCGCGGGCGCTCGCCGAGCGTCGGCGAGTTCGCGCTCCGCGGAATCGGCGACCGATCTGCGTAATGCGTCGTCGCCGGTGCGCGACATCGGCGTCGAGCACGCCCCGGCCAGCGCCGAGACGGACACCACGGCCGCGGACATCAGACCCCGTGCGGAGCGGCTCATCCTTCGCCGAAGGTATCCGCCGACGCGCGCGCGGTCAATGAATCCGCGACCCTGTCTCCCAGCGTACGGGCGTTCACCGGTCGCGGGAACGGGCCGATCCGCGTATCGTGTGCGTGGTCCGCGCGTCAGCATTCGTCGCCGCGCCCCGGAAGCGTCGGCTGCGACAAGTCGGCTGTGCGCGGTCGAGAAAGGGAGTTCTCCATGCGTCTAGCGCCGCAGATTATTCGAGATTCGGGACTGATCCGCATGGTGACCGCCGTCGCGGTGTTGGCGGCGATGCTCGGCTGGCCGGGGTCGCGCGCCGCCGCCCAGACGACGCCGGTCGAGCCTTACTACATCTCCGTCACGGGCAACGACGTGTACCTCCGCTCCGGGCCGGGCAATGTCTGGTACGCCGTCGGCCGCGCCAACATCGGCGACATGCTCCGCGTTGACGGCGAAGACTTTTCCTGGCTCCGCGTCGCGTATCCGGAAAATATCCCCGCGCTGGTCAGCGCCGAGGACGCGGACTTCGACCGCGCGCGGAACGTCGTTGTTATCACGAAGCCGACACGGCTGAAGGCTCGGAACATCCACGGCTCTACGCCGCGGGAATCCTGGAAAAACCTGCTGGAACGCCCGGTCGCGCCGGGGACATCGCTGAAACTCATCGACACATTGCGCGACGAAGCGGGCACTGTCGCCGGGTACCTGGTCTCGGCGCCGAGCGAGTCGCGTGTGTTCATCAGCGGGCAGTTCACACGCCGGGCGTCGGCGGGCGAGGTAGAAGCCTGGCGTGCCGCCGAGCGGGCAAAGGCGCTGCTGGCCGAGCGCGCCGATGAGCCCCGCCGACCGGCGCCCGCTACTACTCCCGCGACAACCGCGATTCGCCCGACGCCGACGGACCGGGCCGCTGAGCCGGTAGACGAGTCGTCGGCTCAACTGATCGCCGACCCCGTCGCGGAGAAGCCGACACCTGAAGTTTCGGCCGAGCGTCCGTCGGCTCGCATCGCGGAAACGCCCACGCCGACAGGTGTGGCGCCGCGTGAAGAAAGCAAGTCGGATAGCACATTAGCGACCGAGGATCTGCGCCCGGCGGCCGCTACAAATCCGGCGGCTTCGCCGGCGCGACCGGCGGACGATCCGGCGGCGACCCCGGCGGTCGCTGAAGCCGCCGAGATCCCCGCTGACGAACCGGCAGCGGAAGCCCGCCCGATCGCGGCGTTCGAGTCGCTCGAGTCCGCGTTCAAGGCGATGTCGTCGCAGCCCGTTGAGGAGGCGGAGATCGAGCCGTTGATCGCCGAGTACCGACGACTTTCTGATTCGCTGCCCGATGTCGAATCAAGCCGGGTCTGGCGTGTGCAGATCCAGAACCGGGTCATGCTGCTGGAGGTTCGCCGGCAGTTGCAGGAGAACCTGCGCGAGGTCGAGGCGGCGAGCGCCGCTGCCAGCCGTCACGCCGACGCGATCGCCCGGCGTTCGACGGAACTGGACCGCTCCCGGCCGTACGAACTGGTCGGGCGACTGGCGACGAGCACGATCTACGACGGTCGGCGTCTGCCGCTGATGTATCGGCTCCAGAGCGTGGAGGCGGGCGGCGGGCGGACGATCGCGTACATAGTTCCGACGCCGGGGGTTGATCTCGCGGGTCGGCTCGGCGCGATCGTCGGCGTCGAAGGGCAGTCGCGGCTCGACCCCGCCCTCCGGCTGCGCATAGTCCAGCCCACGCGCGTCGAGACCCTCACGCCCAGCGTCGCCGGCGCGACTGACGAAGCACGCTGATCCCCGGCAGGCGGATCACGACTAACCAAGTGTAATGTTAAATCCGTCCGCAATGCGCGGCGATTACATTGCGGTTTGGACACGAACAGTGGCGCGGGCGTCCCGCCCGTGCGCTGGCGCGGAAAACCTCGATCTTCGCTTCGCGCGCACCAGGCTTCACCAGGCTGATCGTTAGTTATCCCGGTGAGATGTAACAGTACGTAGTGGGTTCACGCCCGACG
>CAZTEE010000028.1:0-430 GCA_964611775.1 uncultured Phycisphaeraceae bacterium
GCCCTCGAGGTACATGCTCTGGACGGCGTAGTAGTGCCCGTAGAAGTAGTGCGCGCCGGGGCGGGAGCGCGGGCCGGGCATCGCGCTCTGGACGAGGTAGTCGAGGCCGCGGTCGATGGCGTCGTCCTCGTAGATGCCCGCGTAGTACAGGCTCGCCACGCCCGCGGCGGACCTGGGCCAGGCCGACCCCCCGCTTGTAAGTTGATATTTGAATCCGCCGTCGGGGTTCTGGCACTGGCGGACATACTCGACGGCGCGGTCGATGGTCGAGCGCGGGACTTCGATCCCGGCGTTGCGCGCGGCGCGGAGGGCCATGATCTGGCAGATGGTCACGCTGAGGTCGGCGTCGAAGGGCACGGGGTTGTAGCGCCAGCCGCCCTCGGCGTTCTGCGACTGGATTATAAGTCTGATTGACTTGACAAGAGTCTCG
>CAZTEE010000028.1:440-6904 GCA_964611775.1 uncultured Phycisphaeraceae bacterium
TGCGGACTGGGCGGTGTCGGCGCCGCCGGCCGTCATGCCGAAGAGTTCGCCGAGGAACAGCGCCGCGAACCCGTGCCCGTACATCGGGCCGTGGGACGTGTCCGCGGCGAGCAGTCCGGTCTCGGTCGCGTTTGCGAGGACGAAGTCGAGGGCGCGTTGGACGTTATGCCCGTAGCGCCCGCGACCGGGGAGATGCCCGTCGGCCATGAACGCGAGGGCGGCTAGCCCGGTGATGCCGACGTGGCGCCCGTAGCGCCCGCCGCCGTCCCACGAGCCGTCGGGCGCCTGGGCCGCGGCGAGGGCCGCCAGCCCGCGCTCGACGGCGCGGTCGAGTTCGGGGGTGATCTCGTTCTCGAGCGCGGCGTTCTGCGCGCCCGGGGCTGCGTCGATCGGCTGAGCCGAGAGCGGGCCCGCGGCGAGCGCGAGGCCCAGGAGCGCAGCGGCCGTGATGATGCGGCTAGTCAACGCGGCTCCTTGCTGCTCTGCTCGGCGAGTCGTTTGTAATATGCTTCGGTGAGCGACTGGTAGAGGGAGGAGTACGTGTCGCCGGCGCCTTGCAGGAGCGCCTCGCGGATCCGCGCCGGGAGCGATCCCCAGGCGGCCCGCATCGCGTCGATCTCGCCGGTGAGGTTCGCGGATTGCGGCGGCGGCGGCAGGCGCTCGTCGCGGTTGTCGCCTTGCTGCTCCTGGGCCATGCTCTCCTGAGGCTGGGCCGGCTGCTGCTGCTGATCCTGCTGCTGTTGTTGTTGCTGTTGTTGTTGTTGCTGCTGCTCCTGGCGCTGGGCTTCTTCGATTAGTTTTTCGAGCTTTGCGATGATCTCTTCCTGCACGCGCTGCGTGGTCAGGCCGGGGTCGAGCGCGTCGCGGAGGCGGTCGGCGGCGTCGCCCATCTGCCGGACCGCCTGCGTGAACAGGTCGGAGATGGTCTGCTGTGTGAGGGCGCGTTCGAGGGCGAGTTCTTCGGGTGATTTCGCGGCCGCGGGCTTTACTTCCGGGGGCAGGCCGAGGAGTTCGTCGAGATCGGGCAGAGGGTCGGGCCGGGGGGCCGGCTCGGGAGCGGGCTGTTTCAGCGGCGCCGGCGTCTCGGCGGGGTCCGGCTCGGGCGCGGGCTGCGCGAGCGAAAGACCCGCGGCGCCGGGGAGCACAAATAATATTACGGTCGGACGTTTCATGTTGTTCCCTCCGACGGTGGTGTCGGCGGCGTCGGCGCCGGGGAGGTCGGGGCGGGCGGGCCGCCCTGCTGCTGTTCCATCCGACGGATGAGGTCGTTCCCGAGTTCGCCGAGTTCGGCCTGTTCATCGCCGAGGGCGCGGGTTGCGTCACGGGGCGTCGCGGCCTCGGCGGCGGCGCGCGTGCGACGTGCGAGGTCGATCTGGATCTGGCGGAGCAGGCGGAGTTCGGCGATCGGGGGGATGAGCGGCTGCTCGCCGGCGGACCCGCCGCCGCCGCCCCCGGCCTGCTGCTGGCCGGAGTCGAAGTCGCGGTTCTGCTGCGGGTCTTGGAGCGCTTCGACGAGGCCCTGGAGGACGGCGATGGTGGAATCCTCGGGGTTCAGGGCGGCGATTGCTTCGGCGTTGTCGAGGGACGCCGCGGCGTCGGCGGTTGTCGCGGCGAGCCGGCGGTGGGCGTAATCGAAGACGGCGGCCTCGGCGAGTTCGGCGGTCTTCTCATAAAGTTCGTCCAGCGCCCCGGCGATGTCGCGCTGCTCGCCCGCGAGCCGGCGCAGTTCGACACGCCCGCGGCGGTCGGGGGCGCCCGCGGCGGCGATCGCCGCGGTCGCCTCGCGCAGCGCGACCTGCCGTTCCAATGCGCCGACGTAGGCAGCGCGGAGTTCCCGGCGGGCGCGGTCCTGCTGGCGGGCCTGCATCTCGCGGTCGAGTTCCTCGGCGCGGTCCTTGGCTTCACGCAACAAGCCGAGCGAGCGTTCCTCTTGCGGGCGCGCGTCGGCGGCGCTCGGGGGGTTCGCGCGGAGGGCGAGGATCGCGCGGGTCTGGGCTTCGACGGCACGGCCGATGAGATCGACCACCGGCGCGAGTTCGCGCCCCGACGACGACGCGAGGTCCATCACGCCGAGCGTGTTCTGGTTCAGGCGGATCATGCCACGGTCCAGGCCGACGGGGTTGTCGCCGGCGCGGTCGAGCGCGGCGAGTTCGTCCACCTGATGCGCGATCAGGCCTTCTAATGATTCGATCAGGCTCGCGAGCACCCGGCGTAGGGATTCCTCGCGCGAGCGCTCGGCGTTGTCGAGATCCTCGAGCATCTGCTCGAGTTCCTCCGCGGCCTGCTCCTGCTGCTCGCCCGCTGCGGCGGTCTGGTTCTGCTGCGCCTGCGACGCCGCCTGACGCATGGTCTCGGAGACCTGCGATTCGCGGGCCCGGCGGGCGGCCTGGCGCATGCCTTGGGCGGAGGTCGGGTCGCGTTCCTGAGCCTGCTCGGCGCGCTGTTCGAGATCATCGGCGAGTTCGTCGGCCTGCTGGGCGAGTTCCTGCTGCGCTTCGACGATCTCTTCGAGTTCGGATCGCTCGGCGTCGGTGAGATCCTCGGCGGGCTTGCCCGCGGTCTGCCGGCCGGCTTGGGCGGTGCGCTCGGAGAGGGCGCGCTGGGCTTCGATCATCTGCTCCAGGCGCCGCCGGGCCACCCACGCGTCCTGACCGGTGTCGAGGAGTTCCGCGAGCGCGGCGAGTTCGTCCTGAACGCGCTGCTGGGCGTCGTCGATCTGGCGTTCGCGCTCGGTGTCGATCGCGGGGTCGTCGGGATCGCCGGCGTCCTCGGCGTCGGCCTGGCGGTCGCTGGCGCGGGCCGACCATTCGCCGGAATCGCGGAGCAGGCGTTCCGCGTCGTCGAGGACGTTTTCGAGCTGGCGGTCGCCGAGGGCGTTGTCGCTGACGCGGCGTTCGACGCGGTCGAGTTGCTCGGCGAGGCGCGCCAGCCGTTCCGTGAGTTGGGCCTGTCTGCGTTGGGCCTCGGCGCCGGCGCGGCGTTGTGACGGCATGTCGCGCAGGGCCTGCTGTTCTTCGAAGGCGCGGATCGCGCCCTGGCGGATCGAGCCGAGTTCCGCCTGGATCTCGCGCACGAACTCGGCGTCGGTGATGATCCGCAGCACACGCACGGGCGAGCGGGTCGGCTCGCGCGTCCCGGCGGCTAGCGCGAACACGTCAGCCGCGATGGCGCTGATCCAGACCTGATCGCCCGGCGACAGGCCTAGCGGCGCGAGGTCGAGCGTCGCGGAGACGGTCGCGCGCACCGCGCCGACGGGGTCGGTGTCGGCGATGCGGACGGGATCTTCGGCGGGTTCGATCGCGCCGCCGGGGCCTGAGGGCGACGCGCCCGCGGGGCTGTGGCGCTGCCGATCGAGCGCCAGTGACGCGAGGCCGACGTCGTCGCGCCCCTCGCCGACGATCTCGACGACCGCCGACGCCAGGACGGTCTGGTCGGACGCGGGGTCGGTGATGGTCGCGGTGGGCGGGCGATCGACGAGGCTCTCGAAGCGGAACACAGCGTCGTCGGCGCTCGTAATGCCGAACTCGTCGGAGAGGGCGACCGCGAGCCTGGCGGATTCGCCCAGCGTCCACTCGACGGTCCAGCGGGCGGGGTCGGCGGGGTCGACAGTGACGGCGACTCGGTCACGGGCGGCGTCCGGGCCCAGCGTCGCGGCGATCCAGCCCGGGTCGTCCGGCGCGGCGGGGACGGGTTTATTTAATGTTATATCCAGCCGGACCCGGCTCCCCGCGAGAGAGGCGGGGGCGATCGCGCGTTCGTCCGTCCCGACGCCGAGGCCGATCTCCGCTTCCGCGTCCCGTGGCGCGTCCGGCCCGGCCGGGCCGAGCGCGCGGGCGTAATCGGGAGGGATGATCCGCGCAGCGGCGCGGGCCACCGCGGGCCGATCCACGAGCCGCACCCGACGCCAGTCGGTGCGGTCGTCGAGCGTCACGAAGCGGTATTCGATCGCGTCGGCGGAGGCTTCGATCAATCGCTCGAAGAGTTCGCCGGGCCGACCGGCGTCGGTGTCGGCCCTGCGGCGCTGCCAGGTCAGCAGGTCTCGGCGGGAGCCGACGGCCCGACCGTCGCGGATCGCGCGGTGCTCGACGTAAACATCAGTATTCTCCGGCTCGCGGTGAGAACGCAGCAGGGCGGCCCGCAGCGGGATCGCGGCGCCGAGCGGGTGAACCTCAAGCCCCGTCGCGTCGTCGAGCAACGTCCGCTTGGGCCATTCCGCTCCGGACCAGGGCGCCAATGTCCGCGCCACGCCGATCTTCGAGAGCCCTGGCTGCGCGAACGCGACGCCTGTCGCCGCGACGACGGCGAGCGCGAGCACCGCGAGCGCGTGCGCGAAGGGTTTGAGCCGAAGGACGCCTCGCGTGTCGGCGGGTTCGAACTCGGCGCGGGCCCGATCGACTACGCGGGCGGCGAGGGCCCGCTCGAACCCGTCGGCTCCGACCGGCCCGGCTTTGTCGTCGGTTCGTTCGAACTCGACCGCCGACGCGAGCAGCCCGGCTAATTCCGGGTGCAGCCGTTCCACGCGGAGAGCGAGCGAAGCGTCGCTGGGCCGGAGCCTATACGCCGGGATCACCCACTTCCATACCGCGAACGCGACCAAGGTAAGCCCGCCGAGGAGGTGAACGATTCGCAGCGGCGCGGGCAGGCGTAGGGCATAGTCGATCGCGCCCAGTGACAACGCCGCGGCGAGACCGGCGGCGAGGATCCGCGCCGATCGCTGGGAAACAAGGATCAGCCGGGCGGCGCGTGCGAGCGAGGCCAGCGACCTCCGCCCGGCGTCGAACCGGGCGCCCGCGGTCGGGACGGGGCCGGGCTTGGGCTGGTTCGGGTTGGGGTGCTCGGTGGTCATGGCGCCTGGCGCTACCGGGGGGTACATCGGCTCGATCGGGTGTGGTACCGGCGAATCGGGGGATCAGATGAGCCTGATGATCCTACGGCCGACCCACTCTCCGGTCAGCAGCGTCAGCAGAAGAATCAGCGCGAGAGGTGTGTCCCAGAGCGATTCCTCGATTTCGTGGACGATCCGCTGCTGACGGTTCGGCAGCACGTCGGAGACCGTCGCGAGTTCGCCGGGCGTGAGCGTGACGCCCGAGGTCGCCTCGGCGAGGGTCGAGAGGGCGGCGTGGTCGGTCTCGGGCCGGCGCAGTTCGTCGTCGGCGAGCACCGCGCGGAGGCCCAGGCCGATACTAAGCCCGGCGAGCGCAGCGTCGGCGGGATCGAGCCTCCAGTCGCCAGGCGCCGAGGGCGCCCACGTCGCCGAGTACCGCCGGGGGGCATCAGGCTCACGCCGGAGCGTCAGTTCGACATCGCCAGCGCCCGCGAAGTCTTCGGGGTCGTCGGCGGCGGGCGAGCGGCGGACGCGCACCGTCACCGACGCGAGGTCGAGTTCGACGAGGTTCTGATCGAGCAGTTCGAGGAACACCCGCGCCGGTTCGCCGACGATCGGCTGCCGGGGCGCGACCGCGAGGATCGCCGACTTCTGCGACCGCGACAGGCTCTCCCGCGCCAGCAGGCGGACCATCTGAAGCCAGAACCGTTCCGGGAGCGCCTCGCCCCGGCCGTAGCGCCAGCGCCAGGTCTCGTCCGTGGCGACGTAAAGAATGCGTCCCGCGCCGAAACGCATGGACATGACCAGGGGCGCTCCCTCACCAGCAGGCGCCGGCGTCACGGGGGCGCCGAGCAGGTCCGCCACGGGCAGGCCCACCGCGAGAACCTCGGTCGCCGGCTTGAGATCGCGCCGTTCGATCCGTTGCGCCCAGCGGATCTGCGACCACCCCGCGGCGGGGTCGGACACGGCGCTCGGCCAGGGAGATTCAGCCGTCGCCCCGAGCCGGAGCACGCCGAGCCGTTCCGCGTTGACGGTCGGCGCGAGGACGATCGGCTCAGCGATCGGGAACGTCCGCGACGACGACAGCGCGAAGGGGAGCAAATCCGCCAACGGCGTGCCGCGCCAGGCGTCCGGGGTCGCCCCTTCGCCGCCGACCCATATAAGCCCCCCGCCCCGGACCGCGACGTGCTCGCGCAACGCCGACAACTGTTCCGCTGTGAATACCTCCGGACGCACATCGCCGAGGATCACCACGTCGAACTCCGCCCATTCCTCGGGCGAGATCGGCAGGCTGTCCAGATCCCGGTCGCCTTCCTGAAGGTATCGGCGGTTGGGCGCGAGAATAAGATTGCTCGAAACTATCGTTCGCTCGCGCAGCAGGAGGTTCTTGAGATACCGCTGCTCCCACCGCGCCACGCCGTCGATGTAAAGGGCGCGCAGCGGGCGATCGATCAGTTCGACCGCGAGATCCGCGGTGTTGTTGCCGGGGATCAGGTCCGGCCCGTCGGGGATCAGTTCGACACGCCAATCGCCCCGGCCCGCGTCGGTCGGGCGGGCCGTGAGGACGACCTCCTCGGTGTCGGCGTCGCCCGGCTCGAGTCGCTGCTCGTCGAGGACAAGCCCGGTCGCGCGATCGACA
>CAZTEE010000028.1:6914-14269 GCA_964611775.1 uncultured Phycisphaeraceae bacterium
GCGCCCGCCCAATGAACCCGCCGCCCCGAGCCGATCTATCTCGACGCGCACCGGCGCGAGATCATTAATAAACGCGACGCCCGGCCCTTCCGCCGATCGCACCGCGAGATCGCCCACCGGAGCCTCGCTCCCCAGTGGGACCGCGACAACAGGGACGCGCTCGGCCTGCAAACGCCGGAGCGTCGCGCGGGCCGGCTCTGTTATGGATCGACCGTCGCTGAGGATCACCACGCCCGCCAGCGGCCGGGCCGCCGCCCGCTGCAAAGCCTGTTCGAGAGCCCGCGCCAGGTCCGTACGCCTACCCGTCGGCTCGCCCAGCGCAACCGCGACCCCAGCCGGGTCTTCCGGGCTGCCGGTCACGGCTAGTTCATAAGCCCCCGCGTCGAAGCCGATCCACAGCACGTCGCGCTCGCGCGCCATCTCCGCGAGCGCCGGCCGGGCCGCGGATATCGCCGCCCGGAGCTGCTCCTCGCGGGAGCGCGAACCCTCGGCGTCCGCGATCGTCAGCGACGCCGACCTGTCCACCAGCACCAGCACCCAGTCGCGTTCGATGCGCTCTTCCCGCTCGACAAGCCTCGGCCCGGCGATCAGCACCACCAGCAGCGCCAGCAGCAAAGCGCGCAACACCCCCAGCCCAAGCCGCATCGGCCTCGGCCCGTCGAGCCTGCGGTACGACCAGAGCGCGACGAGCAGCGCCGCCCCGACCACCCCCGGCCAGGCCCACCCCGGCAGCGGCCGCTCGAACCCCAGCCTCGCCGATTCACTTGCCAGGTCGAGCGTGTCGAGATCAAGAAGCCGGCTCAGCAGTTCGTTCACGCGACGGCCCTCCGCGCGACAGGCCCGCGCGTCGCGTGGCTGAACAGCCGCGCCATCACCAGTTCCGCCACCGCCACCGCCAGCGCCGCCAACAGCAGCCACCGCGACCACCCCGCGCCCGCCGACGCCGCCCGCAGCGCGTCGCCCGACCCGGCTCCTGCGCCCTCGTCGAGCCAGACGATCGCATCCGCCGCGACGCCCGTCCCGCTCAGCCAGGCGCGGACCTCGTCGGGCGATTGTGTCTCCGTCCGGCCGGCGTCGATATCAGCGTTGACCGCGAGCACGCCCCGCTCGAGGCCCGCGGCGTCGATCGCCCGCCAAAGCCCAGCCCTGCGGATCGGTTCCATCGCCGAGCCGCGATCATCCACCGGCTCGCGCCGATCGGCCTGATCCCCGCCCAGCGCGACCAGTTCGCTAGTCCGCGCCGGCGCGATCGGCCTCGAACCCGCGACGAACGCGCCCCCGCCGCCCGCCTCCCCGACTCCCTGCCGGATCAACTCCTGGACCAGCGGCACGAACATCGGCCTCGCCGGCAGTGTCGTCCACGCCAGCGCCGGCGCGCTCGCGATGTACGCCACCAGCCCGCGCGATCCCCCCGCCACACCGCCTGATTCCTCATCACCCGCCGCCCCGGGCGTCCCCAGAACCAGCCACGGCTCGCCCGTCGAAAGCCCGATCGGAACCGTCACACCAGGCGCCGACATCCCCTCGATCACCGGCACATGGCGGAACACCTGCACCGATCGCGCCAGCCCCGGCAACTCGCTCGCGATCAACTCAAACAGCCCCGCCCGACGATCGCTAGGCGCCAGCGACACCGCGGAATCCTCGCCCGTCTCAGTCGCCTCCCGAGCGATCCGCCACGGCAGCCCCAACGCCTCCGTCATCGCGTCCGACCACAGGTGCACGCCTGTACCCGTCGGCGGCGTAACAACCACAACACCGCCAGCCCGCGCGAACGACCCCAACCTGCCCCACGCCTCCACGTCGAGCAAATCCGGGCGAGGCACGACCAGCGCGTCCAGCCGCGCAAGCGTCGGCGTGTCTATCGCAGCGGGATCGACATCCGTCACCTCGATCGGAGCCGCTTCCGTCGGCGCCAGCGCCAACCGGAACCAATCCGCCGGCTCCAGCCGATCCGCCCCCGGCAACGGCCCGAACCGCGGCCGATCCGCCACGCCCACACGGATCGAGTCCCGCACCTGCACCGGACGGGCCGCCCGATTGTCACCGCCCACCGCGTCACGGTCTATCCACGCGACAAGCGCCGCCGCCTCCGCGTCCGCGTCCGCCGTCGGTCGCGCGGCCAGGACTACCTCCGCCTCGGACTGCCCCATGCTCCACCGCACAACCGCCGACGCCGCATCCGCGGGCGTTTCGAGCGTCCGCGCCAGCGCAAGCCGAACCGTCGTCACCCCGCGCTCGCCGACGATCGGCCCGGTCCGCCGAAGCCTGACCCGCGCATCGACCGAACCCGCGCTCTCACGCGCCAGCGCCACACGACGCAACGGCTCGACCCCGACAATCTGCACGTTCCCCGCCGCCGCTGCGCTCGGCGCCGACGCGCTCAGCCGAACCCGTTCCAGCCCTTCAAACGCCGGTGGGATCGCCCGTGACAAATCCGCCGACCCCGCGCGGAACTCCGAATAAACCGCGACAGTCGCCGACCCTCTGCCGCGCTCCGCATCGCGCAGATCACGCGACACCGCGGAGAACGCCCCCGAGAAGTCCGCCGCCGCGTCCGTCGCACGAACTTCATCTATGAGCGCCGACACCGCCGCGATGTCCGACGACGCCGGGAGCACCACCGAGTGCGCCGGCGTCGCCAGCGTCACTAGCGCGGCCCGATCGCCCGGCCCGAGCGACGCCAGCAGCGCCTTCGCCGCGTTCTTATTTCGTTCGAGCGCCGTCTCGTCCGCGCCGTCATGCCGCGTTGAGCCGGCGAGCGAATCATCAAGAACAATATAAACCGTCCGCCCGCCACCCAGCCCCAGCGCCGCCGACGCCGACTCCGCCACCGGCCTCCCCAACGCCAGCGCCACAAGCACAATCAGCAGGCACCGCGCCGCCAGCAGCAGGAACTGCTCGAGTTTCAGCCGCCGCTGGTGCTTCTTGTACGCCTCGTACAGGAACCGCATCGCCGCCCACACGACCGGCTTGCGCCGCCTGCGGAACAGGAAGTGGATCACGATCGGGATCGCCACCATCCCCGCCCCGATCCCGAAAAGCAGCGGATGCAGAAAACTCATCGCCCGCACCCCTTCCCATCATTCACCGCAGCGGCATTCACCGCAGAGACGCGGTGAACGCAGAGAGGGAAGAGAGGCTTGAGAGGGAAAAAAAGTGAGTACGGGCGGATGTGGTTCTTAACTTCGCTCGCAAGCCGTGGCACGGGCGTCCCGCCCGTGCGAAACAACCCCCCTTCCCCCGGTGGCACGGGCGTCCCGCCCGTGCATAAAGAAATCCGCCGCCCGCCAAGCCGGCTCCCCCGCGCATAAACCCGATTATTAGAAACTCCCCGCGCGCAGGATCCTCCCCCCCCGGCTCCGCCCAGGCTCCTCCCTCTGCGCCCTCTGCGCCTCTGCGGTGAATGAAGCCTCATCCCGCCTTGCTCCGCTTGAGCCGCGCGTTCCGCCGAGCCATGAACGACGCCAGCGGCGGGCCCAGCCAGTCGTGCGTCGATACAACCTTATGATCGAACCCGAACGACCGCGCCGTCCTGTGCACCGCGTCTATGTGCCCCTCGAACGCTTCCAGATACGCCTTCTTTATCGCCCGCGGGTCGATCCTGATCCGGCCCTCGCCCTCGAGCCCCTCGAACGGCGCCGACTCCGTCAGGTCGAACTCCCGCTCGCGCTTGTCCAGGGTCTGAAATAATATGACATCCTGCCTGCGGTGCTTGCACCGCGCCAGCGAGGCCCGGATGTGGTTCGCGTCCTCGAAGAAATCGCTGATGAAGACCAGCAGCCTGCGGTTGTTGATCTTGCCCAGCGTCTGATCCACCGCCCGCGCGATGTTCGTAGGCGCCCGCACCGGGTGCGTCGAGAGCGCCCCGACTATCTGCCTCCACTGCGCCTGCGCGCTCGAAGGCTTCACCATCGCCTTGATGTTGTCCGCATAGACGATCAGCCCCACACGGTCGCCCTGCTTGATCCCGATGTACGCCATCGCCGCCGCCAGCGCCGTCGCGTGATCGAACTTGCTCCAGTACGGCCGGCCGTCCGCCGACGCCTTCACCCCCGCCCCCGATGCGTCCGCGAACAGCCTCGAGCCGAAATCCATCGACCCCGAAGCGTCCACCAGCAGCATCAGATCAAGATTCGTCTCCTGCTGATACTGCTTGAGGTGGAGCTTGTCCGTCCGCCCGAAGACCTTCCAGTCGAGGTGCCGGATGTCGTCGCCGGGCACGTACTGCCGGTGCTCGGCGAACTCGACGGAAAACCCATGGTGCGGCGAGCGGTGCATCCCGCTCATCACCCCCTCGACAATGTGCTTGGCCCGCAACTCGAGCGACCCCAGCCGCGCCAGAGTCTGCGGATGCAGATACATCGTCGCGTCCACAGGGGCGGGGGATGAGATCTTGCCGTGCTGCGGATTCGCGGGCTGCATGTGATCTGATTATACGGCTACAGCCGCCGTTGGTCGCAGTGAGATCAGGCGCCGAGCACCCTTGGGCCATGATCGCCTGTCGAACCAGCATGTGGCGAACAATCCACGCTATCCTCGTGCATCACCAGTTCGAGTCTCCAATCATGGGCATGAATCGGGATCATCCGGATCGCTGGAAAACCGACATCGCGGCGTCCGTCGATATGTACAATGACTGGTTTATGCGATTCGCCCCCAGCGCGTTCCGTGAGACACGCGTTCACACGACTTCGCGGGTGCGCAACGCCTTCACAATGACGGCCAATCTGACTCAGATCACAGCCAAAGCACTCCAGGAACACCCGGAGATACTCGCGACTCTGCGGATGTGCGCATGCCCGCCCCTTGCGGTTGATCGACTCATCGGGTTGGCGGGCGTGATGCCGGGCTTAGTCCGTACGATGGAGTCGAAGCATCGCGTCCCGCCGCGGTCTGAGGTGACGAAGCTCACCGAACAACTGGAAAAGATCGCCGATATTCTCCGCCGCATGACCGACCCCGACATTCTCGTCTGGATCGGTCGTGCCAAGCCCCCGTCCCGTGTCGAACTGCAACGGGCGGCCTCGATCATCGCCGACCGGTTGTGCGGCGCCTTCGCGAACCCGATCATCCGGAATGCGCAGGAGCAACGGCAGCTCGCCGCGATCAAATCATGGCTCGAAGACCGAGGGTATGCACAAATCAAGCCGCGCGAAGGAACGAAATTCGACGCGATGAAGCCCGGCACATTCGGCTTTCGGATGAACGTCCCCGTCGGCAGCGGTGAAACCGACCGCTCGCTCAATATCCCCGTGGACGCCGCCATCATGCCGAAAGTGTCGGCCGCTGGTGATTTTCCGATACTCCTCGAAGCGAAGTCCGCGGGTGACTACACCAACACCAACAAACGCCGCAAAGAGGAGGCGACCAAGATAGCGCAACTGCGTGCCGCGTACGGCGAGCGGATCAGGTATGTGCTATTTTTATGCGGCTACTTCGATACCGGATACTTGGGCTACGAAGCTGCCGAAGGAATCGATTGGGCGTGGGAGCACCGGATCGATGACCTCATCGGGCTCGGAGTCTGAGCATGGGGCGCTCCATCGACATGCTGGAATCCGACCGCATCGTCATCCAAGACAGCCTGGACGCCGCCAAGACTCAGAACGAACGGAACAAACTCGGACAATTCGCTACGCCACCGACGTTGGCGCGTGAGATTCTCACTCACGCGAAAGGTTTGGCGGCGGATCATCCCAAGATCCGTTTCCTGGATCCGGCGATCGGCACCGGCTCCTTTTATTCGGCGCTCCGACAAGTGTTCACGAGCAACGAAGTCACCGCTGCGGTCGGATACGAGATCGACCGTCATTACGGACAACCCGCGATCGAGCTGTGGAAGGACTCCCGCCTGGATCTGCGCATCGCTGATTTCACCAGCGTCGATCCCGATGATGAGTACAACCTCATTATCTGCAACCCGCCGTACGTCAGGCATCATCACCTCACCAATCAGGAAAAGAACCGTTTGCGGGACAGGTCGCGGGTCGCGTCGGGCTGTCGGCTGAGCGGACTGGCCGGACTGTACTGTCATTTCATAACGCTGTCCCACGCTTGGCTGAGCAGGGGTGGCGTAGCCGGCTGGCTCGTCCCGAGTGAGTTCATGGATGTGAACTACGGACAAGAACTACGGCGGTACCTGCTCGAATCCGTCACGCTGCTCCAGATTCACAGGTTCGACCCGAATGATGTAAAGTTTGCCGACGCGCTGGTGTCCTCATCGGTCGTGTGGTACAAAAAATCCCCCCCTCCGCCGCAACACAAGGTACGTTTTACGTACGGCGGATCGCTCGCAAGCCCCACAATCGACAAGGTGATTCCCGCGCTCGATCTTGTGCAGGAGCAAAAATGGACGCGATTCCCTAGGTTTTCTTCGAGGAACGCGAACAGAGGCCCGGTCATCGGCGACCTGTTCACCATCAAACGGGGTGTGGCGACAGGGAGCAACGCATTTTTTATACTCACCGAGGAGAAGATCGAGCGATGGGAACTTCCGAAACATTGCTTCCGACCGATCCTCCCAAGCCCAAGATTTCTGGACACGAATGAGATTCACGCGGACGAGCACGGTCTGCCGTTCATTGACCGCCGACTGTACTTGCTCGACACCCAGCTCCCCGAAGCCGTCATCGAACGGCGTCACCCGCGATTGTGGGAATACCTTGAAGCCGGCAGAGCGTCCGGCGTGTCCGAGGGATATCTCTGCCGACATAGATCGCCGTGGTACGCGCAAGAAGTCCGAGAGCCAGCCCCGATCGTATGCACATACATAGGGCGATGCGGCACGCGATCCGGACGCCCGTTTCGCTTCATTCTAAACGCTTCAAATGCGACAATCGCCAACGTCTATCTCGCTATGTATCCCACGAGAACTTTCCAGCGGCTTCTGGATGCAGACCAAGGCTTGATGAGAAAAGTCTGGAATGCGCTCAACGCGCTCGATATCGACGACTTGCTCGGAGAGGGCCGCGTCTACGGCGGCGGGCTTCACAAGTTGGAACCGAAGGAACTCGCGAATGTATCAATTCCCTCGCTCGCGAATCTGATCACAAAGCACCCCCCTCGTCAGGCGTTGCTCTTCGCAGCTCTGAATACAGACTAAAGGCCGTGTCGTGCGGCACGCGAGGCGATCCGCCGGTACAATGGCCGCCCCCCTCACCGCATCACCGCGTCGAGTTGTTTTTTTTCCTCGGCGGACTCGCCCTCCACCGGCACACTCTTGAGCAGGCTCTCGATCACGTCGTCCGTGGTGACGTTGTCCGCCTCGGCGTTGAAGTTCGTGATCAGGCGGTGCCGGAGGACCGGCTTGGCGATCGCGCGGATGTCCTCGGGCGTGACGTGGAACCGGCCCG
>CAZTEE010000029.1:0-7649 GCA_964611775.1 uncultured Phycisphaeraceae bacterium
CCCCGGCACGCCGCGGGACGGGAAGAGTACCGCCCGATCGGCGAGGAATCCAGTGTGCAGACCCGAACCGGCGTGAATGAAAAGCCCAGGGATTTTATCCCTGGGCTTGGCTGATTGACGGGCGAGAGGCCCGTCGCGCAGGGATTGAGTTAGTTCAGTGCCGGCCGCAGGAGCAGCCCACGCCCTCGGCTTCGGCGGCGGCCTCGGCGACGTTGAGCCAGTAGTGATGGCTCGAGATCGGGTTCGCGTCCGGGCCGTAGCGGTTGTCCCCGGCGGAGTCGGGATGGTTGCCCTGCTGGTTGAGGGTCGCGGCGTCGTAGACCCGCCCGCCGAGGATCGTCGTGCGGATGCGCTGTGTGGCGAAGATGTTTTCGAGGGGGTTGGCGTCGAGGATGAGCAAGTCGGCGAGTTTGCCCGGCTCGATGGAGCCGAGGTCGGCGTCGAAGCCGAAGTGCCTCGCGGGGTTGATGGTGGCGGTGGCGAGGGCCTGGAGTTCGCTCATCCCGCCCTGGTGGGCCATCCAGATCTCCCAGTGCGCCGCGAGGCCCGCGAGTTGCCCGTGCGCGCCGATGTTTACAAGGATCCCGCGGTCGGCGAGTTGTTTGCCGATCGCAGCGGCGGAGATGTGGTTGTACTCCTCGTCGGGCGCGGTCTGCCGCCGGCGTGAGCGGGGATCTACGACCGTGCGGGGAACGAAGCGCATGAGCCGTTCGTTCTCCCACACGTTGGTTTTGTCGTACCAGTAGTACTCGCCGGACATGCCGCCGAAACTCACGACGTGGGTCGGCGTGTAGCCGGTCGTGGTCCCGGCCCAGAGTTGGAGCACGTCGTCGTAGGCGTGGCGTACGGGGATGTTGTGCTCGATGCCGGTGTGCCCGTCGATGAGCATGGTCATGTTGTGCATGAAGGTGGAGCCGCCCTCGGGGACGACTAGCATATTAAGTTCGCGGGCGGCCTGGATGATCTGCTGGCGCTGGTCGCGTCTCGGCTGGTTATAACTTTTGACGCTGAAGGCGCCGACCTTCTGCATCCTGCGGAGGTGGGACAGCGCGTCGTCGGCGTTGTTGACGACGGCGCGGAACGAGCCGAACGCGCCGTAGAGGATGGTCCCGGTCGAGAAGAGGCGGGGCGCAGTGATGAGGCCGGCACGCTGCATCTCGCTGGCGGCGAAGAAGGTGTGGGTGTCGTTGGAGGGGTCGTGGACGGTTGTCACGCCGAAGGCGAGGTTGGCGTCGTTGGTCCAGTTTCGTCCCGGGATGAAGCCGGAGGAGCCTTGCCCGCCGTGGGCGTGCGCGTCGATGAAACCGGGGACGATGGTGGCGCCGCGCGCGTCGATTACGTGCGCCCGGCTGGGGATTCGGACTTCGCTGCGCGGTCCGACGGCGGTGATGCGGTCACCGTCGATGACCACGGCGCCGTCATCGATCACGCCGGCGTCGCCCATGGTGATGATCCGGGCGCCGGTGATCGCCACGGTCCCCGTCGGCGTGTCCTTAGACATGTCGAAGCCGATGTCGAGTCCCGCGGCGACGGGTTCGGCAGGCTTGTCGCCGGCGCCTTCGAGAAACGCGAACGTATCGAGCAGCGGCCGCGAGAAGAGTTCCGGCCCGAGCGACCAGTGCAAAGTCGAACTATCGCCGGCGAAGTGCAGGAAGTCGCCGGTGTCGACGGAGACACGCGCGACAGGGAACGCCCGCGTGTCCGGCCCGATCGAGACTTCCTGCCCGCTGCGGACGAAGGGGGCGATGTACGCCTTGTGTTTCTCCGTGAACGCGACCCACTTGCCGTCGGGTGAGACGGCGTACTGCACCGCGTTGCCCGAGACGAAGTGCTTGATCTCGTTGTTGCCGTGGAGATCGACGCTGACGAGTCGTCGTTCGTCGTCGGTCCGGCCTGGGGTGACGCGCATGAGGAACACGCGGTCGTTCTCGGCGGCGAACTGAGGCGCCGACCCGCTGCGGGTGACGAGTTGCATAGCGCCGCCCGCCGCGGGGATCTTATAAACGCCGGTGTCGGACGAATAGGCGGGCGTGGTGAGGAACCCGCCGCCGGCTTTGCGGAAGACGATGGTCGATCCGTCGGTGCTGAAGACGGGTTCGACATAGTGCCCGGGTTCGGTGGTGACGGCGCGGCCGTTGCCGCCGGCGGAGGGCGCTACGCGTACCGAGCCGAGGTTTTCGTCGTGCCAGGTGGTGTAGACGATGGATCGGCCGTCGCGCGACCATGACGGGTAGAACTCGTCGTGATCGTTCTGCTGAGTGAGTCGGCGTGCGCGGCCGTCGGGCAGGTCGCGGATGTAAATCTTGCCGAGCGTCTGGAACGCGACGCTCGAGCCGTCGGGCGAGACCTCGCTCCAGCGCAGCATTTTGGTATGGAAGGTGTCCGGCGCCACGGGCTGCGGCGAGCGGACGGTGTCGAGCACGCGGCGTGTATCGCGGACGCGGAAGGGGATGATCTCGGCGCTGCCGGTCTCGATGTTAAGTCGTCGGATCTTCCCGCCGGCCCAGAAGACGAGATTTTCACCGTCGGGCGTCCAGGCGATGGTGGGATAGACGCCGTGGATCGCCCAGGCTTCCTGCATGTCGCGTTCCATGCGTTGATGTATTTCCCGGCTCATGCCGGTGGCGATGTCGTAGAGGTAGAGATTGGTCTGGAAGCGTACGCGGCGGAGGTACGCGATCGACTTGCCGTCGGGGGATGGTGTGGGGCGTATCGCGCCCCCGGCGCCGTCGATCAGGCGCTCGGAGCGGCCGGTCTGGCGGTCGAGCCGGCTGATGGCGTAGATCTGCGCGTTTGAATCTTTATTATATTGGAAGGTCTGGCCGGGGGTGGCGTCGAGGCTGTAGTAGAGGTAGCGCCCGTCGGGGCTGAAGGCTGGTTCGCCGAGGTCTTTCTGATCGTTGGGGCGTGAGACCATCTGGACGCCGGCGCCGCCGGTGCGGTGGTAGAGCCAGATTTCCCCGGCGCCTAGCGACCGTTTCGAGACGAAGTGCTTGCGGGCCGCGATGAACTCGGAGTCCGGCGTCCATACCGGGCTGGTGGGCAGGCGGAAGTCCTCCTTTGTGACCTGTTTGGGGTCCGACCCGTCGGCGTTCATGATCCAGATGTTGTCCCCGCCGGCACGGTCGCTGGTGAACGCGATCCACTTTCCGTTGGGGCTGAAGCGGGGCTGCATGTCCCAAGCCATGCCCGAGGTGATCGGCGTGGCGTCCCCGCCGGTGACGGGGATGGTGTAGATGTCGCCGAGGAGGTCGAAGACGATGGTCCGCCCGTCGGGGCTGACGTCGAGGTTCATCCACGTGCCGGTGGTGGTGTCGATGGGCACGTCGTGGGCCGGGCCGGGCGGGCTTGAGACGTCCCACTTGGCGGGCTTTGTGTCGGGATTGGTGTCGGGGGAGGGTTCGGGCGCGGGCTGGGCCGACACGCCGACCGCAGCGGCGATCAGGCTCAGGCAAGCCAGGCTAATGAACGGCAAGGACGACGGGCGGCGGATGATATTCACGGCGTGATCCTCGGTTTGGAAACTCTCGGGACGGAACGGGCAGCGTACCCGGATGGTGTCGAGTTGCGGCGAAGAGCGGTCGAAGCCGCGACGCTGGATCGACGCCCCGGATTGTCCGATAGATGCAGGCGACAAGGAGGCACGCCATGACGACCGCTCATACCGACACGCAGGCCCCGGGATCCCCGAATCACGCCTCGACCGGGCGCGATCGGCGCCGGCACACGAGGCTCGGGTTCGTCCGCGCGTGCAAGGTCCAGCGGGCCGGGGAGGTCCGCTACGAAATCGGCCAGACGACGAACATCAGCGCTTCGGGCGCGCTCGTCCGGGTCGCGGGCGCCCAGCCCGTGAGGATCGGCGAGCGGCTTCGCGTGGGCGTGGCGTGGGAGGCCGCGGGCGTCCTCGAGTCGGGGAGCATGATCCCGGCGCGGGTGGTGCGGGTGATCCCGATCGACTTCAATCACCAGGCCGTCGCGGTCGAGTACGACCGCCCACTCGCCGACCAAGCCCCGATATCCGTCGCGGCGTGACGGCGTTGTAATATATATTGCTAAGCGATCAGGTCGCCCGGCGGTTCGAGCGGCAGGGCGCGGGCGTAGCCGAGGTACGCGTCGAACGCCGTGCGGAGTTCGAGGGTCGTGTCCGACGGGAACTTGTCGAGCACCGCCCGGGCGATCTCGAACGCGACGACGTGTTCGAGGACGACGCTCGCCGCGGGGACTGCGGATACGTCGCTGCGCTCGTACTGGCTCTGATCCGGCGCTTTGGTGTTGAGATCGACGCTGGGGAGGCCTTTGAGCAATGTTGAGATAGGTTTCATTGCGGCGCGGACGACGATCGGCTCGCCGTTGGTCATGCCGCCTTCGAGGCCGCCGGCGTTGTTGGTGTCGCGCGTGAAGCCCAGCGCGGGCGTGTCGCGGCGGGCCGGGTCGAAGCGGATCGGGTCGTGCACCTCCGAGCCGAACCGGGCGGCGCACTCGCTGCCTAGCCCGATCTCGACAGACTTGAACGCCTGGATGCCCATCACGGCGTACGCCAGGCGCGCGTCGAGTTTGTCGCGCCAGTCCGCGCACGAGCCTAGCCCGGGCGGGAGGTTGAAGACGTGCGCCTCGACCAGCCCGCCGACGGTGTCCTTGTTGATTTTCGCGGCGCGGATCCGCTCGATCATCGCGGCGCTCGCGGCTTCGTCCGGGCAATAGACATCACTGGCGTCGCGCGCCGGTAGTAAGGATGACCAGTTGTCCGCGGTTACGGCGCCGGCCCACTCTGCGGTGTGGACCGAGCGGACGAAGCCGAACGATTCGATCCCGATCTCACGGAGCAGGCATCGAGCGACGGCGCCGGCGGCGACGCGGGCGGCGGTTTCGCGGGCGCTGGCGCGCTCGAGCACGCCGCGACAGTCGGTCGTGAGCCACTTAACACTCCCCGCCAGGTCCGCGTGCCCGGGTCGCGGGCGGTACAGCGGCGGGGTCCGGGCGGGGTCGTCCAGACGCGAGTCCTTGTTGGCGATGCGGATGGTGAGCGGCGCGCCGATCGTGACGCCTTGACGGACGCCCGAGAGGAACTCGGCGGCGTCGGCCTCGATCTTCTGCCTGCCGCCCCGGCCGTAGCCGCCCTGTCGGCGCCGAAGTGCGTCGTTGATGAGGTCGAAGTCGAGGCGAAGCCCGGCGGGCACGCCTTGGATGAGAGCAAGGATCGCGGGACCGTGCGACTCGCCTGCGGTGTGATATTCAAGGCGGGGCATCGAGGGAGGATATCAGGGGGGAGAGGGCAGGCACTAGGCACTAGGCACTAGGCACCGGTGACTGGTCCCTACCATCCCCCCATGCATCCCGAAGATCATGTGTGCATGTGCTACCGGGTGAGCCTGAGGAAGATCCGGGCGTACATGAAGCAGGAGGATCCGCCGACGGCGTCGGGGTTGTCGGAATGTCTCGGCGCCGGGACGGGCTGCGGGTGGTGCGTGCCGTTTCTTGAGGAACTCCACCGCCAGCATCGCGCGGGCGCCGGGGAGCCGGATGTGCCCGGCGTGGACCCGGCGACGTACGCCGCCCTGCGGACGGAGTACCGCCTGACGGGCAGACGCGATCACACCGAGAAGTAGGGCGAATCGACATTAGTTGAAAGCGAATCACAGGCGGGGGGTGATTCAATGTCCGATTCGCCGAACTCCGTTGGGCGGGCCTCCGAACCTGTTTAATCAGGCTCGGTCTGTCTTAGTGCGATCTTAGCGCGTGTTTTGCGCGGCCCTCGCCAGACGGAGACTGTGTCGGCGTAGTTTCCCTCCCGGAAGGAAGAGCCGGGCTACACGTCGGCCCGGTTCACGTCACACTGGCAGGAGGAAACACGAGATGAAGAGCATGATCTGGGCGATCGGCGCGTCCGCGCCGCTCGCGATCGCCGGCGTCGCGTCGGCGCAGGAAAGCCTCGCGTACTGGGCTTTCAACAATGACCCGCTGCCCGGCGGCGGGTTCGGGTACCAGCCGGGCGATTTCCCGGCGTTCGCGGACTTCGGCACGCAAGCCGGCGCTGCTCGAGTCACAGTCAACGGCGGTCTCACCGGCGACACCATCGTCAACGGCAACGGAGACACCGTGTTCCAGTGGATCCAGTCCTTCGGCGGATCGACCGTCAATGCGCAGTTCGGCGCCGACACCGGCGGCAGCCTCGCCGTCCAGGGCGGGACCAGCAACGGTAACAACGGCTCCTTCATCGAGATCGCCTTCGACGCTTCCGCCTATGAGAACATCCTGTTCTCATTCGCCGGCCGTCGCACCGGCACCGGCTTCACCGATGTCGATATCGACGCCTACGACGGGAACACTTTCCTCGGCAACATCTTCTCCGATCTCAACCTCACCTCAGGCAGCACGCTCGAACTCATCTCCCTCAGCACCAGCCTGCTCAACAACGTCGCCGACGCGCGCATCCGCCTGACGCTTAACGGCGCGACGGGCACGACGGGCAACGTCCGCCTGGACAACTTCTTCATCCAGGCCGACCCCAAGAGCGGCGTGATCCCGACCCCCGGCGCCGTGGCCCTCTTCGGCCTCGCCGGCCTGACCGCCGCCCGCCGCCGCCGGGCCTGATACCTCGATTCCCCGCGACTTTTGTTTAGTCGTTCCTTGTGGCTGAACGGCCGCACGATGCAAAGACCCCGCCGATGTCGGCGGGGTTTTTTCGTGCCGAAAGCAAACGTCTTCATTGATTGAGATGCGCTCGACGTGCCACCGACTTCGGCGGCTCGGGGCCGAAGTCGGTGCTTCGGTGTGTGCTCGCCCGTGGCCGGCAAGCACCGAGATCGGAGGACCGATCTCGGTGGCACGCGCAGCCTGCGTACTACACAATACGCGCTCTGAACGTACGCGAGCGGAGCCTGAATCAGACGCCGATCCGCTCCCCAAGCCATTCCGCCACGGCGTCGATCGCTATGCGGTCCTGCTGCTGGGTGTCGCGGTGGCGGACGGTGACGGTCTGGGCGCTGAGGGTGTCCGCGTCGATCGTGAAGCAGTAGGGGCACCCCGCCTCGTCCATGCGGGCGTAGCGCTTGCCGATCGATTGTTTCGGGTCGAACTCCACGGCGCCGAACCGGGCGCGGAGATCCTTATAAAGACGTTCCCCGACCTCGGGCATGCCGTCCTTGTTCACCAGCGGGAAAACGGCGGCCTTGACGGGCGCGACGCGCGGATGAAACTTCATATAGACCTTGCTGGGGCGCGAGGGGTCGGGGGTGTAGGCTTCGCAGAGGAGGGCGAGCACGCCGCGGTCGGCGCCGGCGGACGGCTCGACGACGTGCGGCATGTAGCGCTCGTTGCGCTCCTGATCGAAGTATTCGAGTTTCGCGCCGGAGTGCTCGGCGTGCTGGCGGAGGTCGAAGTCGGAACGGTCGGCGACGCCTTCGAGTTCGCCGAAACCCGGCGCGGTGAAGGGGAAGCGGTACTCGATGTCGCTGGTCCCGGCGCCGGTCTTCGCGTAGTGGGCGAGTTCGTCGCGGTCGTGCTCGCGGAGCTGGAGGTTCGCGCCGGTCAGGCCGAGCGACCGCCACCACGAAAGGCGGAGGTCGCGCCAGAACACGTACCACTCGCGCGTGGTGGATGGGTGGCAGAAGAACTCGATCTCCATCTGCTCGAACTCACGCGACCGGAAG
>CAZTEE010000029.1:7659-14252 GCA_964611775.1 uncultured Phycisphaeraceae bacterium
GTGACCTCGTTGCGGAAGGCCTTGCCCATCTGGGCGACGCCGAACGGCACGCGGACGCGGGTGGTGTCCAGGACGTTCTTGTAGTTGATGAAGATTCCCTGGGCCGTCTCGGGGCGTAGGTAGGCCTTGTCTAGTTCGGGGTCGCCGGTGGCGCCGACCACGGTGGGGAACATGAGGTTGAAGGCGCGGGGCTCGGTGAGGGATCCGGGCTTGGTCGCGTCCGGCCCGACGGCGTGGGCTATTTCAGCGGGCGAAAGCGAAACGAACGGGCATTGGTCGAGGTCGCCCGGCTCGACGGCGTGTTTTTTTTCTTTAGAGAGTTTCTTGAGTGCGCGCGTGAATGATTCTTCGTCGCTGTCAACATAGCAATATATATGTCCGGCGGTGTCTCCCTTGAGTCCGACGGCGACAAGGTGGTCGGCGCGGTAGCGGTTCTTAGTTTCCCGGCAATCCACGCGGGGGTCGTTGAATCCCGCGACGTGCCCGGAGGCTTGCCAGACTTTGGGGTTCTGGATGATGGAGGAGTCGAGGCCGACGATCGAGACGGGTTTGCCATCGGGGCCGTCGGGCGGGCATAGGACGGTGTCGCGCCACCAGGCGTCCTTGAGGTTTTTCTTAAGTTGGGCGCCGAGGGGGCCGTAGTCCCAGAAGCCGTTGATCCCGCCGTAGATCTCGGATGCGGGGTAGATGAAGCCCCGGCGTTTGCAGAGGGCCATGATGTCGTCCATGGACTTTGATGCGGGGTCGGCGGCGGCGTTGGTTTGTGTTTCGGCGGTCATGGTGATGACTTTAGCGGGAGTATCGGCGTGCAACGCCGGGGCGGGCGTGCGGCGTGATTGTCGCTGCGCGGGGGCGCGTTCACATGCGTTCGAGCGTGGTCACGCCGAGGGTCTGCATGCCGGATTCGAGGACCGCGCCGGTGAGGGCGGCGAGGCGTAGCCGGGATGCACGGGATTGGTCGGTCGGCGCCTGGAGAACGGGGCAGGTCTGGAAGAACGCGCTGAATGATGACGCGAGCGTGAAGAGGTACCCGCAGAGCCGGTGCGGTTCGAGCGCTTCGGCGGCGCCCGTGACGGCGCCGGGGTAGCGGAGCAGTTCCAGCGCGAGAGCCTTCTCGGCGGGTTCGGCGATCACGATCGGCGGCGGGGAGGCGGCGCCGGAACTCGTCAGCAGCGACCCCGGCGCGACCGCGAACCGTTCGTGCGCGTTGCGGAGGATGCTCCGGACGCGGACGAGGGCGTACTGGAGGTACGGGCCGGTGTCGCCTTCGAACGCGAGCATGCGGTCGAAGCTGAAAACATAATCTTTGATCCGGTCGGAGGAGAGGTCGGCGTATTTGACCGCGCCGACGCCGACGGCCTCGGAGATGCGGGCGCGCTCGGTGTCTGAGAGATCGGGGTTCTTTTCTGCGACGGCGGAGGCGGCGCGGCGGGCGGCTTCGTCGAGGAGGTCCGACAGTTTCACGTTCTCGCCCGTGCGGGTTTTGAAGGGCCGATGGTCCTCGCCGAGCACCGTGCCGAAGGCGGCGTGTTCGAGGCGTGCGACGGAGCCGTCGGGTTTGGTCGCGTAGCCGGCTTTGGTCGCGGCGGCGAAGACCTGGCGGAAGTGAAGGGACTGCCGGGCGTCCACCGCGTAGACGACACGGTCGGCGCCTAACTTATGTACACGGCGGCGGACGCCCGCGAGGTCGGTGGTCGCATATAAGAACCCGCCGTCGGACTTGCGGATGAGCAGCGGCTCTGCGATGCCGGCGTCATCGAGGTGGACGACGACGGCGCCCTGGCTTTCGTGCGCTACGCCGCGGGCGAGGAGGTCTTCGACGACGCCGGCGAGTTCGTCGCGGTAGGTCGATTCGCCGGCGGTGTGCTCGGCGAGGACGGTCGCGTGCAGGCGTGCAAAGGTCGCCAGGCATTCGGAGAGTGTTATATCGGCGATGCGGCGCCAGACGGCGCGGACGGCGGCGTCGCCGGATTGGAGCGCGATTAGAGCGCGCTTGGCTTCGGCGAGGCGCTGCTCGGCGCCGGCGACCTGTTCTTCGAGTTCCGCGGCGGCTTTGGGGCCGAGGTCGAAGCGTCGGACGGCGGCCAGGCCGCGCGTGTCGGCGTCGCACTCGGCCTGGGCTTTCTTATAAAAACGGTCGAGGTCGTCGAGCGTCAGATCGTCGAGGCGGACGGCGCCGGCGTCGTCGAGCCGACGGACGTAGGCGGTGACCATCGCGATGGGCAGGCCCCAATCGCCGAAGTGGTTCTGGCGAACGACGCGGCAGCCGAGGCGTTCGAACAGGCGCGCGAGGGCGTCGCCGACGACGGTCGAACGGAGGTGCCCGACGTGCATCTGCTTGGCGAGGTTCACGCCGCAGAGATCGACGACGACGGTGGGGGGCGGGGTCGGCGGGGTGACGCCGAGGTTCGGCTCGTCGAGCGCGGCGAGCAGGCGGGCGAGCGCGTCGGGCCTGAGGCGGATGTTGATGAAGCCCGGGCCGGCGATGGTGGGCGGCTCGGCGATGTCGGCGATGTCGAGGCGGTCGGCGATTGATTGGGCGATGTCGCGCGGCTTGACGCCGAGGGCATTGGCGAGGGGCATCGCGGCGTTTGACTGGAAGTCGCCGAACTCCGGGTTGCGCGACGCGGCGATGAGAGGGTCGGCGCCGATCGGGAGCGCGTCGGCGAAGGCGGCGCGCATCGCGGCGTGGAAACGCTCATTCAGAATGACAACAGGATCGCACGCGGGCATCGCGGCGGAGTGTAGCGGGGGGCGCTGAAGTGGATGATGTCAGTCGTCGTCGCCGCTGCCGTCCGATTACTCGCTCTCAGCGGCCGCTGCGCGCTGCAAGCGCGCGATTTCGGCGACAAACCGGGCGGCGGCGACATCTCCATCGGCGGCGCGGGCGCGCAGGGTCTCGACCATCGCGGCGAGTTCGGCGTCCTCGATCGGGGGCGCGACGCCGAGGACCGCCATGGTTCGGGCGAGGCCCCTGGCGTCACCGCCCGGGTTATTGACGATGGTGTCGTTGGTCGAGAATTCGAACCCGCCGAGTACGGCGGCGAGAGTTACGGCAAACAACGCCGCGGCGACGCCCATCAAAAACGACGGAGCCGGTCTGGTTTTCACGTGATTCTTGTCGTGGTCCATCGTGCGTGTTGCTCACAGGTACGGCTCGGCGCCATGGCCGGGGTTGATCGTGTGTGACGCTGTTGCACGTTGTTGGGCAGGGGCGTGTCAGAGTTTCAGATCTCCCAGGCCCAGCCCGTCGCCGAAGCCTCCGCCTTTGAGGCCTCGGGCCTGTTCTTCGCTCTGGCGTCGCTTGAACTCCTCGCGCATGCGGCGGACCTTGGGGGTCTCCTTGCGGATCTCTTCTTCGGAGCGTGCGGTCTCGCCCGCGGCGCCGGCGGGGGCTTTGGTGGTCTGCTTGACCGAGAGGCTGACGCGCTGCTTGGAGGGATCGAAAGTAATAACCTTGACCTTGACGGTCTGGCCGACGCGGACGGCGTCCTCGACGCGGCGGACGCGGCCCCAGTCGAGTTCGGAGATGTGGACGAGGCCTTCGACGCCGGGCGCGAGTTCGATGAAAGCGCCGAAGTTTGTAATGCGGGTGACCTTGCCGGGGGCGATGGTGTCGGGGGGGAACTGCTCGGCGGCGGCCTCGAAGGGGTCGGGCTGGGTCTGCTTGAGGCCGAGGGAGATGCGGCCTTTTTCCCAGTCGAGCTTGAGGATCTGGAGAGTCAGTTGGTCGCCTTCCTTGACGATGTCCTCGGGTTTATCGACGCGGGAGTGGCTGAGGTCGGAGACGTGTACGAGGCCGTCGACCCCGCCGAGATCGACGAAGGCGCCGAAGGGCATGATCTTGCGGACCTTGCCGGTGACGGTCTGTCCGACGGAGAGTGTTTCGCGGAGTTGTTTTTCTTGTTCCTTGCGTTCCTCGGCGAGTACGGCGCGGCGGTTGAGGACGATTTTGCCGCGTCCGGACCGGTCGATGCGTTCGACGCGGCAGGTGATTTTTTCGCCGACGAATACGGAGAGGTCTTCGATGTGGTGGGTGTCGATGAGGCTGGCGGGCATGAAGGCGTCGTGCTTGGCGACTTCGAGGGTGAGGCCGCCTTTGTTGGCTGCGGTGACGCGGGCTTCGATGTTTTGGCCGGGTTCGAGTAGTTCCCAATCTGCCTTTTGGACGGAGCCGGGCTTGGAGCAGATGAAGAGGCTCTCGTTGGGTTCGAAGCGGTCGATGACGACTTCGAGTTTTTCGCCGACTATCGGGAGCGCGTCTTCGGGCCATTGGGCGCGAGGCGCGACACCGAGTTCTTTGGGGCCGAACTCGATGAAGATGTCGGTGGGGCCGACGGAGACGATGACGCCCGGGCGACGTTCGCGTCCGGCTTCGATGACGCGCGGCCCACGGATTGCGGGCTTGGCGCCGGGTATGGAGGGGTGGCCGACCTGGTCGGGCCGTTTGTGCGGGAGTTTATTTTTTTGTTTTGGTCCGGCTGGCCGATCGGCGATCGCGGGGCGGCGTTGGGGTCGGGGCTGGTCCTCGGAATCGAGGGCGCGCATTGCGTCGTCGATCTCGCGTTCGAGTTCGGGTGACAGCGAGCCGGCGTGGTGTTGAGCGCCGGCGTTTTCCGCGGGCGGTTGAGGTGATTGTTTGTCGCGAGGCGCCGAGGTATCGGTTTCGTGCGTGACGGTGTCGGAGTGTGTGTTGTGGTCGGTCATGATTCGCCCGCGCGGCCTCGGGGTGGATTGGGACTGGACGAGTGATCGCGCGGCGCGACCGTCCCTTGGCCGAGCAGCGGGAAGTGAGAGTCTACCGCGCCGTTGGTGAAAAGGCACGAGGGTGGGTGTGTTGACAGCGCCGTTGGTGGCGTGTGCAATGCGGTGCTGTCCCGGTCAGGCCTGGCGTGGGATCTGGAACCCCACTTCGGGCGTGTTCGTACCACAAGGGACCGGGATGATCGAGGTTGCCGGGCGTCCGCCGAAGGTCGGCGGTGGGGCGGCGTCGGGGTGCGGCCTCCGGGCTTTGGGATCGGCTATTGGGGCCGATCGAGGATCTAGGAGAGGTGATGGCGGGATCGAACGCTTGCTGGGGTATTGAGCTCGGCGCCGGGAGCATCAAGGCGATCAAGCTGGTCCGGGACGGGGAGAACGTCCGTCTGGCGGACTTCATCGTGCTCCCGCATAAGAAGGTTCTGTCGGCGCCGGACCTCGACCGCGACGAGGCGATGCGGGTTGCGCTGGGGACGCTGACGAGCCAATACGACCTCGGTAAGGCGAGCGTGGCGATCTCGGCGGCGGGGCACGAGGCGTTCATCCGCTTCGCCAAACTCCCCCCGGTGGATCCGAAGAAGATCGCCAGCATCGTCAAGTATGAAGCGGCGCAGCAGATCCCGTTCCCGCTCGAGGAGGTCGAGTGGGACTACCAGCCGTTCGCGCGCGAGGACGCTCCCGACATCGAGGTCGGCATCTTCGCGATGACGCGGGCGCGGGTGATGGCGAGGCTGGACGCCTGCGCGGACGCGAACCTAAAGCCGGACGCCTTGAATCTGTCCCCGATCGCGGTGTTCAACGCCCTGGCGTACGACCTGCCCATCGGGGAGGACACGCCCGGGACAGCGATCATTGATATCGGGACGACGGCGACAGACCTCATCATCGCCGACCAGGGGCGGGTGTGGGTGCGGACGTTCCCGATCGGCGGGCACAACTTCACCGAGGCGATCGTTGAAGCGTTCAAACTCCCGTACCTCAAAGCGGAAAAACTCAAGCGCGAAGCGGAGCAGTCCAAGCACAAACGGCACGTGTTCCAGTCCATGCGGCCGGTCTTCACGGATCTGGCGCAGGACGTGCAGCGTTCGCTGGCTTTCTACCGGCAACTGAATCCGGAGTCGGAGATCAAGCGCGTGCTCGGGCTTGGCTCGACGTTCCGGCTGATCGGGCTGAGGAAGTATCTGAGCCAGCAGATAGGTGTCGACGTGGCGCGGTGCGAGCGTTTCCGGCGTCTGGCGATCGACGGGCCGGCGGAGGCGGATTTCCAGGCCGTGGCGCTGGGTATGGCGACGGCGTACGGGCTGGCGCTTCAGGGGCTTGGTCTGGGGGCGATCGAGGCGAATCTGGTCCCGATGCCGATCGTCCGCGAGAAGTTGTGGCAGCGGAAAAAACCTATCTTCGCGACGGCGGCGGCGCTTTCACTGGCGGCCGGGGCGGCGACGTTCGTCGGGCCGATGCTCGAAGCGGGGCGTGTGAGCCGGGCCAAGGCAGACCCCGGGCTGCGCCAGGTTCAGCAGGTCAAGACGCTCGGCAACACGCTCCGCAACGACTGGCAGCGCGTCAGTCAGGATGCGCAGGTCGGGTTCGCTGCGGAGAACGTGCTGAGGCTCTTCGAGCGCGGGGACGTGTACGCGCGGTTCTTCGAGGATATGTCGGCGATGCTGGCCTCGGCGCCGGCGCGTGAGCCGGGGGGCTTCCGGCTCAACTCGATGCGGGTTGACTATCAGACGCCTTCGGGCGGCTCCCCGAGTTACATCGACGGGCCGGGCGGCGCGGGCGGGCGCCAGCCGACGGGAAGCCGCGGCGGCGACGACGGCCGAGGCGGCGGCGCCCCG
>CAZTEE010000030.1:0-2767 GCA_964611775.1 uncultured Phycisphaeraceae bacterium
GATCCTGCTCTCAAACTGGGGCTGATCCAAACCGTACTTCCATAAGTGGCACGGGTGTCCCCCCGTGCGCGATATTTTCTGCTGCTCCTGTGTCTCGCACTCACCTCTCGCGCCGATTGTCTCTCTACCTCCCCGGGATAAGTCAGGCGAGTCTGACTAGAGGCGCCGGGAGTCGGTTTTTATATTAGATATCTCTGAGCGAGGATCGCCGTCCGCGCACAGATCGGGGAGTCCTTGCAACCCGGGTCCGCGCCATGAGCCTCCCATGTGTTATCTCAGGCTTACTTAATCTGAATTCACCCATCCCGCGCGCGGCCGGCATGCGCGACGCTCGCTCTGATCGCATCGGCGGCGGAGTCGAGCGCATCGAACGAATCGAGGCGCCAGCGCCACATGCCGCGGGCTTCGCCGGGCGTGTTCATGCGCGCGTCGGCGCCGAGGCCGAGGATGTCCTGCACAGGGATTATCGCGGTGCGCGCGGCGGATTCGAGCGCCGCGCCGAGCATCGCCGCGGGTAGTTGCGCCGCTGTGACGTTCAATGACGCGCACGCGCGTGCGAGCACGGCCCGGCCCGCGGGCGTGCGGACGAGATCCTCGGCCCAGCCCCGTGTGGTGTTGTTGTCGTGCGTGCCGGTGTACGCGACGCAGTTGACCGGGTGGTTGAGCGGGCGGTGGATGTCGCCGGGGTTGTCGTCGTCGAACGCGAACTGGAGGACGCGCATGCCCGGCAGGCAGAACAAATCACGCAGCGCCGCGGCGCGATCGGTGAGCACGCCGAGATCCTCGGCGATGATGAGAAGGTTCGGCGTCGCGGCGCGGACGGCGTTCAACGCGGATTCGCCGGGGGCTTCGCGCCAGACGCCGTGCTTGGCCGTGCGCGTGCCGGGGGCGACGGCCCAGGCCCGGTGGAAGCCGATGAAGTGGTCCAGCCGGAGCGCGTCGAATAGTTCGCCCGAGCGCCGAACGCGCGCCGCGAGGTACGCGAAGCCGTCGCGCTCGTGCGCCTCCCAGCGGTACAGCGGCGCGTCCCATACCTGCCCGGTTTCGCTGAAATAATCGGGCGGAACCGCGGCCACCGCGTTCGGGCGGCCCGTGTCGCCGAGATCGAAGAGCGCCTGATTCGACCACACGTCGGCGCTCTCGAGCGCCGGGTAGAACGGCAGGTCGCCCATCAGACGCACGCCCGCAGCGGAGGCGCGAGCGCGGAGCGCACGCCATTGCTCTTGAAAGAAGAACTGCGTCACACGCTCGACGTGCGCATCGTCGCGGAGAGAGTCGGCGGCTTCACTAAGCGCGGCGCCGTCCCGGCGCCGGACCGGAGCGGGCCACCGGGTCCAGTCGCCGGTTTTCTCCGCCCGCGAGATCGCTTCGTAAAGCGCGAAATCTTCGAGCCAGTACTTATTAATTTCGGTAAAATACAAGAACCGCTCGCGCGTCGCGCGATCGGCGCGAGCCTCGAAGCATGTCGCCGCGTAGCGCACGAGCGCGACCCGGCGACGCGCCGCGCGCGGATCTGCGTCCATCTTCGGCGGCGGCATGTCGCACCCGGCGTCGGCGTCGAGATGACCGGCGCGGACGAGCGGCTCCGGCGCGACAAGGTGCTCGCCGCCGGCGAAACTCGATCGCGCCGAATACGGCGAAAACCCTCGGCCGACCGGGCCTACGGGGAGCGTCTGCCACCACGCGAGGCCCATGCTCGCGAGCAGGTCGATGAAAGAGTGAGCGGCGTCGCCGAGGTCGCCGCACCCGCCGGGCGAAGGCAGGGATGTAATATGCAGGAGTGCCCCGGCGTCGCGGGCGCTGGTGTTGTCACGGGGCGCGTTCATGCCCCGCTCTCGTTCGCGGTGATCATGCGGAAGACGGCGACTGCGTGGGCGCGCGTGCGGTACGGCGTGCCGCCGGCGACGCGGAGAGTGTCGGCGTCGGGCTGAGCGGTGTCGTAGACGAGTTCCCAGAGTTCGTCGTGTTCGCGGCCGTCAACCCGAAAATCGATGTCGTGGTCGTGGGCGGAGAGGATGATGAAGAGCGTGTCGCCGGTAACCGGCTCGCCGAACTCGTCGGCCTCGTCGATCTGATCGCCGCTGAGCCGGACGCCGAGACAACCGCAGTGAGCCCGGCGCCAGTCGGCGTCGGTCATCTCCGCGCCGTCGGGCCGGAACCAGGCGATGTCTTTGACGCCGGCGCCTCGGATGGGCCTGCCGTGAAAGAACCGCCGTCGGCGGAGGACGGGTTGTTCGCGCCAGACGCGCGACGCGACGCGCACAAAGTCCAGGAAAGATCGGCGTTTGTCGTCGAGATCCCAGTCGAGCCAGGTCAGTTCGTTGTCCTGGCAGTATGAGTTGTTGTTGCCGCGCTGGGTGCGTGCGAGTTCGTCCCCGTGGCTGAGCATGGGGACGCCCTGCGATAGGAAGAGCGTTGCGATGAAGGATCGCATCTGCCTCGCGCGGTGATCGTTGATCGCCGCGTCGTCGGTCGGCCCCTCCACGCCGAAGTTCATCGAGTGGTTGAGGTCGGAGCCGTCACGGTTGTTGTCTTTGTTGGCTTCGTTGTGCTTCTTTTTGTAAGAAACGAGGTCGTGGAGTGTGAAGCCGTCGTGGCATGTAATGAAGTTGATCGATGCGTGCGGCCTGCGTCCGTCGTCCTCGTAGAGGTCGCTCGAGCCGGACAGGCGCGTGGCGAGTTCGGAGGCGGTCTCGTCGTCGCCGCGCCAGAAGCGGCGCACGGCGTCGCGGTACTTGCCGTTCCATTCGGCCCAGCCCGGGGGGAA
>CAZTEE010000030.1:2777-13793 GCA_964611775.1 uncultured Phycisphaeraceae bacterium
GACCTGGTAGCCGCCCTCGCCGAGATCCCAGGGTTCGGCGATGAGTTTGACCTGCGACAGGACGGGGTCCTGGAGGATTATGTCGAAGAACGCGCTGAGGCGGTCTACCTCGTGAAGTTCGCGCGCCAGGGCGCTGGCGAGGTCGAAGCGGAAGCCGTCGACGCGCATGTCGGTGACCCAGTAGCGCAGGCTGTCCATTATAAGTTGCAGGACGCGCGGGCTTTGCATGTTGAGGGTGTTGCCGCAGCCGGTGTAGTCCTCGTATCGGGACCTGTCGTGCGCGGCGAGGCGGTAGTAAGAGGCGTTGTCGATCCCGCGGAGCGAGAGCGTCGGGCCGAGATGGTCGCCCTCGCAGGTGTGGTTGTAGACGACGTCGAGGATCACCTCGATGCCCGCGGCGTGCAGGGCGCGGACGATGCCCTTGAACTCGCGCACCGGACCCAGCGGGCCGGCGGCTGAGGCGAAGCGAGCGTCCGGCGCGAAGTAGCCCAGCGTGTTGTAACCCCAGTAGTTCGTCAGCCCGCGCTCGACGAGGGCTTTGTCGATCGCGTGCTGGTGTACGGGCATGAGTTCGACCGCGGTTACGCCGAGGGACTTGAGATGCGCTATCGAGGCTTCCGACGCGAGGCCGGCGTACGTCCCGCGGAGCGGTTCGGGCACGCCCGGATGGCGGATGGTCATCCCCCGCACGTGGGTTTCGTAGATGAGCGTGCGGTTCCAGGGCGTGTCTGGGCGCGTGTCGTTCCGCCAATCGAACGATGTGTCCGCGACGGCGGCTAGCGGCGCCGACGCGGCGCTGTCGCGCTCGCTGAAAGAAAGATCCCGGCGCGGATCTTCGGGGTTATAGCCGAGCAGATCGGCGGACCATCGGACGGGGCGGGCGATGGCTTTGGCGTAGGGATCGAAGAGGACTTTGTTGTGATTGAAGCGATGGCCGCGTTCGGGGTTGTACGGGCCGTGGACGCGGTAGCCGTAGAGTTGCCCGGGGCGGAGGTCGGGGACGAAGCCGTGCCAGACGAAGTCGGTGCGTTCGGGGAGTTCGACGCGGACGGCTTCGCGCTCGGCGTCGGGGGAGTCGAAGAGGCAGAGTTCGACCTTGGTGGCGTGCTCGGAGAAGAGCGCGAAGTTGACGCCGGTGGCGCCGCCGGACTCAGCGATCGTGGCGCCGAGGGGGAACGGTTTGCCGGGGCGGATCTTCATGGGGCGTTATAACTTTTGATATTGTCGGGCAGGGTTCTGTGCCTGCCGGGTTGGGTGATTGCGCTGTTCACGGGCGGGGGGGATGCCCGCCTGAGGTTGTTGTTTCGCACGCGGGACGCCCGTGCCACTGGGGGTTGAGTTGTTTCACACGGGCGGGACGCCCGTGCCACTATCGGGCCTGTGCCGAAGTGCTGGATTGTTGCTCAGCCGAAGAGGCGTGACTTCGCCTCCTGATATCGGCTCAATGTGTCGGCGACGACACGCGGCGGGAGGTCCGGGCCGGGCGCATGCTTGTTCCACTGGCCCGCGCGGACCAGGCCAAGCAGATAATCCCGGACGTACTGCTTGTCGAAACTCGGCGGGGACGAGCCGGGCTTGTATTCCTCGGCCGGCCAGAACCGCGAAGAATCCGGCGTGAGGGCTTCGTCGATGAGGATGGGGTCGGCGTCGGGTTCGTCGATGGGGACGCCGAAGTCGAACTTGGTGTCGGCGATGATGACTCCCCGCTCGGCGGCGTAGTCGGCGCCCCGGGTGTAGATCTCCATGCTGATGTCGCGCAGACGCCGCATGACGGGTTCGCCCGCGACCGCGCAAGCCTCGTCGTAGGAGATGTTCTCGTCGTGTGCGCCTTGCTCGGCTTTGGTCGCGGGTGTGAAGATCGGCTCGGGGAGTTTGGAGGCTTCGACGAGGCCGGCGGGCAGCGGGACGCCGCAGACCGCGCCGATTTTCTGATAGTCGTTCCAGCCCGAACCGACGAGATAACCCCGGACCACGCACTCGATCGGGACGACCCGGCAGGCCCGCCCGATGGTCACACGCCCGGCGATCGAGGCGCGGTCGGCGTCGGACAGCCCCGGGATGTCGGCTGGGTCGGTCGAGAGCAGGTGCGTGCGGACGATGCCCTGCTGTTCGATCCAGCGGAGCCAGCGCGTCGAGATGTCGGTGAGCATGGCGCCCTTGCCGGGTATCGGCGTGGGGAGGACGACGTCGAACGCGCTGACACGGTCGGTGGCGACGATCGCGAGCCGGGGCGGGTCGCCCGGGATCTCGTACACGTCGCGGACCTTCCCCTGCCGTCGGCCCGGCAGCGGTAGATGAGTTACGGGGACTGCTGTTGTTGTGCTCATGTCGGGGGATGGTAGCGATTCGTGATTGCGGTTTCGGCGTGAATCACCGGCGTTTGCCTTTCCGGCGTCGAGTGCGACAATGCTCCGACGCCGGGGACGCGTGCGTCGCGCGGTCGGCGGCGACACCATGATCTCCTTCGCTGTCTTTGACGAACACGGGCCGGACGCCGACTGGCTGTTGCGCCATGCGCATCTGCTGGGGGCGGACTCCGTCGTCGCGCCCGGGCGGGTGACGTTTGACGCGGGGATCGTGCGCTGCGAGCCGGTCGAGCCGGGTTCGACGGCTCTCGCGGTGCAGTGGGACGCGGGGGATCTCGGGACGCTGACATTGCGGACGTGCCTCCTGCCGCACCGTGATCAGCCTTATCTGCTGAGCCTGGAACTCGCCCGGCATCAGATCATGCAGATCTTCGTGAAACTCGAAGAGTGGGCGGAGTTCGAGCGTCCGCCGGACGACCCGATCCTCGAAGTGTTCGACGAGGCAAGGCGGATGTTCACCGAGGCGCTGATCATGGACGCGGACCCGGCGCTCGGCGGGTCGCCCGAGCAGGACGCCGCGGCGAGGCGCGCCCTCGAACGCGCCATCGCCGCGAGCGAACGGCTGACGATCGCACACGCCTGCCGGACCATCGATATCAGGCGCAAACCCACCGGCGATCCCGCCAGCGACCCCAAGCCCGCGAGTGTCGGCGTCATGGTCCACCCGGCGCGGAACGCGGAGGGCCTGCGGCGGGTGCTCGCGGACTCGGCGGACTTCGTCTCCGTCCCGATGCGCTGGAGCGATCTCGAGCCGGAAGAAGGATCTTATAACTTTCAGCCGATCGACAGGTGGATCGAATGGGCCGTGCGCGAGGCGAACATGCCCGTCGTCGCCGGCCCGGTGATCGACCTCCGGCCCGGGTGCGTGCCGGATTGGCTTTACATCTGGGAGAACGACTACGACACGCTGCGCGAACTGGTGTACGAGCACGTCAAACGTGTTGTCACGCGGTACCGCCGGGCGGTGTCGAGGTGGGTCGTGGCGAGCGGGCTGCACGTGACGGGCAACTTCGCGCTGTCGATCGAGCAGGTCGTGGACCTCACCCGGCTGGCGACTCTGGTCGTGCGGAAACTGCACCCGCGGGCGAATATCCGCGTCGAGATCGCGCAGCCGTTCGGCGAGTACGGCGCCCAGCCGAGCGCGCCCGTGGCGCCTCAACTCTACGCGGATATCATCGCGCAGGCCGGCGTGGGTGTGGACGGGTTTGGGCTGCAACTATTGATGGGCGACGTCGCGCCGGGGCGCAGCACGCGCGACCTGCTGGCGATCGCGGACCTGCTCGACCGCTACGCCGAGTTCCAACGGCCGTTGTCGGTGACATTGCTCGGCGCGCCCGCCTCGGCGCCGGACCTCGCGGCGACGGGCTACGGCGATGTCGATCCCGGCTACTGGCGTTCGCAGTGGTCGCCCGAGGCGCAGGCGGACTGGCTGGCGCACGCGGCCGTCGTCGCGCTCGGGCATCCGTCCGTCACTAGTGTCTGCTGGCAGGCGCTCTACGACACGGACAGCGAGGCGGACATGCACAGCGGGGGGCTTATCGACGCCGCGGGCAACTCGCGCCCCGCGCTCGCGACGATCAAACGGCTGCGCGATCGGCTCCGCGCGGGCAAGCCGGTTTGCGACATTCTGAGGCCTGACTTCGCCGGCGCGGGGTCGGCGACGTGACGCCGGGCCCGACGCGCAAGACGCGGCGTATCGTCGTGCTCGTCCCGGCGATCGTGCTCGCGGCCGTTTCTATCATCGGATTTATAAGATCGAGCGTGACGCGCGACTCGTGGTCGGCGCCGACGACTCGGCGTGTCGATCTCAACGCCGCGACTAGGGCGGAACTCCGGCTGCTGCCCGGCGTCGGGCCGGCGCTCGCCGAACGCATCGAGCGTGATCGCGCGGATAACGGCCCGTTCGTTTCGGTCGATGACCTGGCCCGCGTGCGCGGGATCGGGCCTCGGACAGTGCTCGCGATCCGGCCGTTCGCGTCGGCGGGGGAGTAGGCGTAGCGCCGCGCTTCGCACGCCGGGCGCCGGATAGACTGAAGCGGGACCGAGATTTCTCGCACTAAGGGTCGGCCTCACCGCCGGCGCCGGGGTTCCATCATGCGCTCACCGGATCTCGCGGAAGCCAGCAGCGCTCTCCTCGATGCGCTCGCGTCGGCGCCCGCGGTGCGCGCGTTGGGGGCGTGCTTTGAGAAGCCCGGCGCACGGGTCGCGTGTGTCGGCGCCGCGGGTTCGAGTTCGTCCTTCGTTGCCGCCGCGGTCGCGCGACTGATCGGGCGCCCGGTCCTGCTGATCCTCGCGCATCCCGACGATGCGGACGAAGCCGCGGACGAACTCGCGGCGCAAGGCGTGCGCGCCGAACGATTCCCCGCCCTCGAACTAACACCCGGAGAATCTCATCTCAGCCTCGATCTCTTCGCGGAACGGCTTCGCGTCGCGCGCGATGTCGCGTCCGCGCCGCCGGAGGTTTTAGCCGCGCCGATTCACGCTCTGATGCAACGGCTGCCCGCCCGGCGCGACGCTGCGCGCGCGGTGCGCACCATCACCACCGGCGATCGGCTCGACCCGGCGGACCTCGTGCGCTGGCTCGACGAGGCGGGATATCGCAGAGCCGACGCGGTCGAAGACGCCGGCGAGTTCGCCGTCCGAGGCGGGATCGTCGACGTCTTCCCGCCCGTGTCGGCGCGCGGGGAACCCGCGCCCGTACGGTTCGACTTCTTCGGCGATGAAGTCGAATCAATACACGAGATCGACCCGGCGACGATGGCGTCCGACCGCGCGGTCGAGTCGGTCGAACTCGTCCGCGCCGACCCCGCACAAGCCGGCGCCGACACCGGGCCGACGCTTATGCGCGCGCTAGGAGGGCGCTGGATCGCCGTCGTTCACGAGCCGATCGAAGTCACCGAGCAGGCGCGCGGATATTACGAACGGGTTCTGGACGCTTCCGGAGTCGTCTCGCCGCCGGAAACGTTGCAGGGCGTGCGTGATGACCTCGGCGGGTTCGCGGAAATCAGCCAATACGCCGCGCCGTCGGCGGGGCTTGCGGCGCGCGTGGACCTGCCCGCGTCGAACCTGCCGCCGATCGGCGCGGAGACGGACGAGGCGATGCGCGATCTCGCGGATCTCGCGGCGCGGGCCCGCGTTGTCGTCGCGTGTCAGAACGACGCGGAAGCGGATCGGCTCCGGGAGTTGCTAGGCGTGCACGCCGCGGGCGCCGGGATCGAGACCGCCGTCGGGTACGTGCACCGCGGGTTCATCTGGGACGGGGGAGGATCACCGCAGGGGCGCAGTGTGCGCAGAGATGGGGATCAGGGTGAGAAGAAATCTGATGCGGCAAATGCCGACACCGCGTCCGAGCCCTCTGCCCCACAAGATTCCTCTTTGCGATCACTGCGCCGCTGTGGTGAACTCCCACTCGCGATAGTGCCGCACCACGAGTTGTTCCACAGGTTCCTGACGCGGCGGAAACCTTCGCGGCTGCGCGGCGGGCGTTCGCTCGAAGCGTTCATCGAGCTCGAGCCGGGCGACCTGGCGGTGCACGCGGATCACGGACTCTGCCGATTCATCGGGCTGACTGTGATGAGCCGGGCGGGCGCGCACGGGCGGGACTCCCGTGCCGTTGGTGAGGAGGAGTTTCTTACGCTCGAGTTCGCCCGCAAGGCGACTATGTATGTTCCGGTTTCGCAGATTGATAAGGTTCAGCGCTACATCGGCGGGTTCCGCGGCAAGCCCCCGCTCTCGACGATCGGCTCGAAACGCTGGCGTGCCCAGAAGGAGAGCGTCGCCGACGCGGTGCACGATCTCGCGGGCGAACTGCTGCGTGTGCAGGCGGCGCGGGCCGCGACGCCCGGCGTGCGCTACCCGGCGGACACCGACTGGCAGCGCGAGTTCGAGGCGGAGTTCCCCTACGACGAGACCGAGGATCAGATCGCCGCGCTCGCCGACATCAAGCGCGACATGCAGGCGCCTCGGCCGATGGATCGCCTGCTCTGCGGTGACGTCGGCTTCGGCAAAACGGAACTCGCCATCCGTGCCGCCTTCAAAGCGGTCGAGTTCGGCAAGCAGGTCGCGGTCCTCGTCCCGACGACCGTCCTCGCTGAGCAGCACGAGCGGACTTTTCGCGACCGCTTCTCTGATTACCCGTTCCGGGTCGAGTCGCTGTCGCGCTTCAAGACTGCTGCGGAGCAGCGCGCGGTGCTGAAGGAGGTCGCTGCGGGGCGGATGGACCTTGTGATCGGCACGCACCGCCTGTTGTCGAAGGATGTTTCGTTCAGGGATCTCGGGCTGGTGATTGTTGATGAGGAGCAGCGGTTCGGCGTAGAGCACAAGCAGCGGCTGTTGTCGCTGCGCGTGACGGTCGATGTGCTGACGCTCAGCGCGACGCCGATCCCGCGGACATTGCATCTGTCTTTGCTCGGGCTGCGCGATATTTCATCGCTGGCGACGGCGCCTTCGGATCGGCGGAGCGTCGTGACGGATGTTATTCCTTATAATCGGGAGCGCATCCGCCGGGCGCTGGCGCGGGAACTGGCGCGCGGCGGGCAGGCTTACGTCGTGCACAACCGCGTCAAGTCCATCCATCGCATGGCGGACGAGATCCGATCGTTGGCGCCCGGCGCGCGGATACTGGTAGGGCACGGGCAGATGCCGGCGCACGAACTCGAGCGCGTTATGCTCGACTTCGTCCGGCGCCGGGCTGATGTACTCGTGTGCACCACGATCATCGAATCCGGCGTGGACATCCCGAGCGCCAATACGATGATCATCACGGACGCCGACCGGTTCGGGCTTGCGGACCTGCATCAGTTGCGCGGGCGCGTCGGGCGTTATAAACACCGCGCGTACTGCCTGCTGCTCTTGCCCGAGACACGCGTGGTGACAGATGTCGCGAAACGGCGACTCCAGGCGATCGAGGAGTTCAGCATGCTCGGCGCCGGGTTCAAGATCGCCATGCGCGACCTGGAATTACGCGGCGCCGGGAACATCCTCGGGCCGGAACAGTCCGGGCACATCGCCGCGGTCGGGTACGAGATGTACTGCCGACTGCTCGAGGAGGCAGTCCGGCGTCTCAAAAACGAGCCAGCGACGGCGACGCCCGCTGAGACAGTCATCGAGATCGGCCTGACCGGGCTGATCCCCGCGGCGTACATCCCGTCGGTCAAACGCCGTATCGAGGCCTACCGCAGGCTCGCGCAGGCCAAGACGCCCGATGAGATCGAACGTGTCGAGCGCGACCTCGCCGGTGCGTACGGCGGCTTGCCCGGCGCGGCGAAACGGCTCGTCCGGCTTGCGGAAATCCGGGCGCTCGCCGCATCGGCGGGCATCGACGCGATCGTCATCGATGGTTCAGACATCGTCCTGAGAGGCGACGACGCCCGGGCGATCGCGGCGAGATTCCATGGGGCGGCGGGGACGACACGCGTGGTGACGCCGCCGCGACCCGGCGCGCGCGCGGATGTGTACTACCGCCCACCCGCGGCGTACCTTGAGCCGGAAAGCCTGGCGAACATCCTCCGCGGTCGCCTGCAGCGCGAGACGACCAGTGTTCCGAGCGTCTAGCCCGTCGTTGATGGTTCGTCAGCTTCTTGCCGAGAAGAACTTGTGCTTGCGTTTGAGGAGTTCGAGGACGAGTTCGAGGTGAGTTTTGTTGGTGACTTCCCACGCGACCCAGCGCACGCCGTCGATCGAGTGGGCGTGGTCCAGGCTGTCGCGGACGAACTTGCGGATGCGGGGCATGGGGAACGAGCCGATCATCGCTTCGGTGAGCGGGCACGCGATGATCGGCTTGTCGCGGTGGGGGATGATGTAGGCCCAGGCCTGGGTGGGGTCGCCCGGGCAGCGGTAAACCAGCGTCCAGCGCCAAGGCAGGCCCATCCATTCGAGTTGCTCGCTGGCGCCGGGGAAGTCGAGCAGGCGCGTCCGGGCGGTATCGACGAGTTGGCCGAGTTGGCGGTTGTAATGGCTCCGGAGGTCGGCGAGCGTCGGGGTGCGGAACTGGTCTTCCCAAGGGATGCGGGAGAGCGGCTTGGCGTACACCATGTATAGAGCCTTTCGCGCGGCGTGATCGAAATATAGGGCCTGTGGACGGGCATTATACGCGATTTCTCCGCTGCGTGTTCGGCGTCGAGTCGACCAAATCGCCGATAAAACAAGTCGAACAGCCTGATTTGAGGACCGCTCACGCCGCGGCTGCGGGTCAATCTGGCCGCTGCGAGGGGCGTATGATGGGGGGGCGTGCCCAGCCTGGCCTCCCTCATCCCGACCCGGTTCGCGCAGGCTTGCGCGACAGAAGGCTTCGTCGCCGCTTGCCGGGAATCGCTGACTCAACTGGCCGGGGCGACCAACGCAACGTCGGCGGCGTTGGTGCTCGCGGGCGCCGCCGGGGGACCGGCAGCGTTCCTCGCGATCTACGCCGGCGCCGCGATATTGCAATGGAAGCACGACGACAAGAAAGTACACGAGGCGAAGGCGCGCATGCGCCGGATTGAGGAGTCCATTCTTCGGATCGAGGAACTCCTTACATCCGGCGTCGAGATCGCGCAGCTCGACCGCGCACTCGACGAACTGCTGAAGTCGGATGAGGATGCATTCACCCGCTTTGACGTTGAGGTCCGGGATGGCGCCGACCTTACACAGACGCTTCTCGACGTCATCTGCGGCGTGTTCGAGGACCTGGGCTTCCGGCGCTCGCTCGACGAGATCCAAACGTTTCTGCACGACCTTGGCGCCACGGTCTCCGAGATCCAGGGCAGGACGCGCGTGATCGACCGCAAGCAGAATGTGCAACTTACAAATCAGGATAAGATACTGCAACTCCTGGAAGGCATCGACCAGCGGCAGAAGTCAGCCGGCCAGCAGGAGCCCGAACTCACGGATGAGGACAAGCGCATCCTCGCCGAGGCCCGCGCCCACGGCGACGCCAAGGCCCAGGCCCAGGCGGCAATCATGCAGCGCGACTTCGCCGCCGCCGATCCGCTGATCGAGGTCGTCACCCAGCGGGCCGCGACAGAACTCTTCGACGCCCTGACTCTCAAGGGCGATCGGCACTACTATGCCGGCGAGTTCGACGCCGCGGTCGAGCCGTACGAGAAAGCCCTCGAACTCCGGCCCGAAGACATCACCGCCCGCAACAACGCGGCTAAAGCGCACAACGAATCCCGTCTTGGCAGTATATACAGGCACCAACGGCGGGCGATCGAAATATATACAAATACACTAGATCTATTGGAGCCTGGAGCACGCGAATGGGCGATCATACAAACCAATCTAGGCAATGCGTACAGAAAACTTGCCACTGTCTGTCCTGTAGAAAATGGATTGGCGGCGATTAATGCACATCAACAGGCGTTGACAGCCGTAAGCCGCGATTGCGATGAGAATATCTGGGCTACGATAAATAACAATTTGGGAAATGCTTACAGCACTCTTGAGTCTGGTGATATACCGAGTAATCAACACACAGCTATCAAACACTACCAATCTGCCCTTGCTGTCTACGAGCAAAATGGGCTATCTGTTGAGTGCGCAAAAACACAGTTAAATCTCGGCAATGCCTTTTTGAAGTTAGGCCCTGATCCGGATGACGAGAACATGAGTCAAGCGATCCTTGCATACGTGTCGTCGCTATCCATGTTTACCCGTGAAAGATACCCGGAGCAGTGGGCCGCTCTGCAAAATAATTTTGGTCAAGCATATCTAAGCATGACTTCGGGAGACTGCGTTGAAAACATTAAACTGTCGATCAATTCGTTCTTGGATGCTCGGAAATTCCTGACACATGAAACAGATCCGGTTGGCTGGGCAAGAATCTGTTCTTGCTTGGGTCGCGCACATTTGGCTCTCGCCGAGCACTGCGGACAGGATAGGTGCGGCTTGCTAAGAAAGGCGATCGCCTATGTCAAGGGGGCGCTGACAGTGCGTACAGGCGAGGAGTTTCCGCGCGAGAACAACAGGATTCGGCAAAATCTTCAAATTATCAGAGAGGCCTACGAATCCGCCGGGTGTTTGCCTTTGTTTGACGAGATCGACCCGGCGTCGTGACCGGCCCCGGCGCCGGTGTTGACCGGGCCTCGTCGCGGCGGGAAGATGCCGGGTCATGCACGATCAACCGACATCGCCCGGCTCGGCGGCCGGCTCGACCAGCGGGCCTGGGGCGGGATCATCGGCGAGCGCCGGCCCGGCGCCGGGGGCGGACCTCGGCCCGATCGACGAGGCGGACCTCGCCTCCGCGTCGGTCCTCGTCGTCGACGACAACGAGCAGAATCTCGAACTGCTCCAGGCGTATCTCGAGGACATCGGCTGCGAGATCAGGTCGGCGTCGGACGGGGTCGAGGCGATGCGGGCCGTGGAGGAGCGGCCGCCGGATCTTATTTTGCTCGATGTGATGATGCCTCGGATGAGCGGGTTCCAGGTGTGCGCGAAGATCAAGGAGGACGCTTCGCTGCGGGACATCCCGATCGTGATGGTGACTGCGCTCAACGAGATCAGCGACGTGGAGCGTGCCGTGGAGTGCGGCGCCGACGATTTCCTGACGAAGCCCGTGCAGCGGATCGAGCTGGTGACGCGGGTGAAATCGCTGCTGCGCGTGCGGCTGCTCAAGCGTCAACTGGAAAAAGCGCTCGAGCAGATGAAACGCCTGTCGCGCGAGGATTGACCG
>CAZTEE010000031.1:0-5970 GCA_964611775.1 uncultured Phycisphaeraceae bacterium
GACGCCCGAGCGGGATCTGCCAGTCGCGGTAATCGATGACGGCGCCGGCGTCGCTGGCCCTATTACGCAGGTATTCCGGCGTGATCGAGAGCGCGGCGAGCAGCGGCGCGCGATCACGCACCCACATCGCAGAGCAGTCGAACGTTGTAAGAAGCCATTTGTGCGGGTTGAAGTTGAAGGAGTCGGCGTGCTCGACGCCGCGCAGCATCGCGCGATATTCCGGGCAGACGCAGGCGGCGCCGGCCCACGCGGCGTCAACGTGCAGCCAGGGTTTCGGATCGCGTTTGTTCTCTATCTGCTTCGCGATCTCTTCGAGAGGGTCGAAGGCGCCGGTTGATGTTGTGCCGAGCGTGGCGCAGACGAAGATCGGCGTGAACCCGGATGCTCGGTCGGTTTCGATCGCACGCGCGAGCGCCGCCGGGTCCATCGCGTGCGATTCGTCCGTCTCGATCAGGCGGACATGCTCGCGACCGACGCCGGAGATCATCGCGGCTTTGATTACCGAGGAATGCGCCTGAGAGGAGCAGTAGGCCGTGACAGTCACGGATGTTTGCATCGCGCGTTGGCGCGCCGAGAGCATGGCGACGAGGACGGCTTCGCTGGCGGTCCCCTGGATGACCCCGCCGCCGACACCCGCGCGCGACGAGAAAGATTCCGGCAGGCCGATCAGATCGGCGAGCCAGTCGAGGACTTTGGTTTCGATTTCGGTGCAGGCGGGGCTTGTGGACCAGAGCATGCCCTGGACGCCGAGGCCGCTGGATATAAGATCGCCGAGGACTGCGGCGGGGGACGAATTCGCGGGGAAATAGCCGAAAAAACCGGGCGCCTGCCAGTGCGTCACGCCGGGCATGACGACGCGGTCTAGGTCGGCGAGGATGGCGTCCCACGATTCGCCGACCTCCGGCGCCGAGCCGGGGAGCATGGCGGCGATCTCGCCTGGCTCGGCACGCGAGAGCACGGGGAACGTGTCGAGCCGATCCATGTAATCGGCGATCCAATCGATCACGCGCTTGCCGGTTTCGCGGAACTCGTCTGGCGTCATGGCGAGCTCGGATCGGGGAGGTTGAAAACATATTCGCGCTCGACACGGCAGACGCGGACCATAAAAGCGCTGTACAGCCCGGTACGGCCGAGGCGCTGCGCTTCAAGATGCTCAGCGTTCGCCCGCCACGCCGCGATCGCTTCAACAGATGACCAGTATGAAACGGTAATACCGAGCGCGTTGTCGCGGGCGCTCTCAATACCGAGATAACCTGGTTGAGTGCTCGCGAGCTCAGCCATACGGGTGGCGAGATCGCTGTAGCCGTCGCCGTCTTGCTGGTTTCGCTCAGAAGTGAAAATGACAGCGTAGTAGGGCGGCGCCGGGGTGCGGGCGATTGCGCCAACGGCGGATTCGACTGGGTTCGCCGTCATATCGGCGACCTTTCGAGTTCCGCCTCAATCGCGTCGGCGATGCGGGCGACAGTGGATTCGCCGAAATCAAATGAAAGATCTGCCGCCGCGAAGAGTTCGGGCAGCGGCTTCGACCCGCCCAGGGAGAGCGCGCGGGTGTAGGCTTCTAGTGCGGCGGGCAGCCCGTGCTCTTTCATCATCAGCCAGAGTTGCACGGCGCCGAGCTGCGCGATGCCGTATTCGATGTAATAAAACGGAGCGCCGAAGAGATGGCTCTGACGTTGCCATTGGGCTTCGCGCTGCGGATCGAGGCCGTCCCACGCGACGGCGTGCCCGAATCGGCTTGAGATGTCGAGCCAGGCTGCGGTGCGGTCCTCGCGCGAGTGGCCGGGGTTGAGGTAGATCCAGTGCTGGTAGGCGTCTATGGTGGCGACCCAGGGGAGAATGGAGATCACGCCTTCGAGTTGTTCGCGCTTCGCGCGGGCGTGCTCGGCGGGGTCCGGGTAGTACTCGTCCCAGAAGTCCATCGAGAGAAGTTCCATGCTCATCGACGCGACCTCGGCGAACTCGATCGGCGAGTGCCGGTAATGCACGAGCGGCTCGTCGCTGCAGAGCATGGAGTGGAAAGCGTGCCCTGCCTCGTGGATGAGTGTGCGGACGTCGCCGTGCATGCCCGCGGCGTTCATGAAGATGAACGGGACGCGCGAGTGATCGCGCATGTACTGATACCCGCCGGGCGCTTTGCCCTTGCGGGATTCAAGATCAAGGCAGTCCGGTGTGTCGAGCGAGGCGAACATCAGCGCTAGGTCCTGGCTCATGCGTTCGAAGACACGCCGGGTCTTGGAGACTAATTCCTCGGCGTTCTCGAATGGGCGCAGCGGCGGACGCGAACGAGGATCTACCGAGAGATCCCATGGGCGGAGCGGGTCGCTTGATGTATTCAGACCCAATGCGGCAGCACGCTCGGTGTCTAGCCTGCGCAGCAGCGGGACGATGCGGTTCTCGCAGGATTGATGATACGCGGCGCAATCGGCGGGCGTGTAGTCGAACCGTTTGCGCCGGCGGAACATGTAGTCGCGGTAGTTGGGGAAGCCAGCGTTGTGGGCGGCGTCGTCGCGGAGCGAGATCATGCGGTCGAAGATGTCGTCGATGACGCCGCGATCGCTGAGCCGGCGATCGGCAGCGGCGCGCCAGGCGGATTCGCGCAGCGGGCGGTCCGGGCGTTCGAGGTAGCGCGCCATCTCGGGCATGGTGCGCTCGGCGCCTTCGAAAGGGACGCTCATCGCGCCGATGATGCGGTCGTACTCCTGATCGAGTTTGCCGAGTTCGGTCTCGATCGGGACGTTCTCGTCGCGGAAGAGTTCGACATCGACCGCGGTGTCGCGGCGGATGACGGTGTAGCGATTTTCATCCAGCCCGAAGCGGGCGTGGAGATCGTGCTGCCTGCGGTCGAGATCGAACGATGCGCGCTGGAGCGGCGGCTGAGTCTCGTCGAGGTAGCGCGTCCAGGCGCCGGCGGCTTCGGTGTCGTCGGTGCGGCGTGTCATCGCGATGTAGAGATTGGCGCGAGCCTCGGAGCAGGCTGCGTCGAATTCGGAGCGGGCATGCAGCCAGGATTCGAACGCCGCGGCGTCATCGATCGGGCGATCGAGAAGTTCGCGGGCGTGCGGCTCTATGGACGACCAGTCGGCGTCGTCGTCGGGACGCAGCGCGGGCGTACGGATGGTGCTCATGGCGGGAGGGTACCCCGCGGGGGCGATCCCGGCGCGTCAGCGTCGGCGGTTGCGCTGCTGTTCGGCGATTTGGTCGAGTTGTTTCTCGACTTCGCGGAAAAACTCATCATTTAGCGGGGGGACGCCGAAGTCAGGCGCGCCGTATTCTTCGAGCGAGGACGCGCGTCGGACCCAGCCTTTGACTTGTCCGAGGAATGAACGGGCGCGGGCGACGTCGCCGCCGCGGAGCGCGATGTTCATCTTCTGCAGCAGTTCGACGGCTCGGAGTTGGGCGGTTTTAACATCCTCGCGGAAGGTGACCTGGAATTTCTCGGCGTCGTGCCCGACCTCGATCCATTCATCTACACCGAGGTGCAGCGCGAGTTCGTCCTTGTTGGCGGCTAAGGCGCGGGCGACGCCGAATCGAACGGAGTCTGTCGAGTTGAGTGTGAGGATCTGGCTTGTGGTGGAGACGATGTGCTGGCCGTCAAGGTCGTTCCGCCAGGTGATCTTGCCGGTGGCGGGGTCGATGTCGGCGGATAGGTTCGTGGGGACCTGCATGGCGCGCATGACCAGGGGATCGCGGTTGCCGCGAGCGCTGATGCGTTGCATCATGCGGAAGTATTGTTCGAGTTCCTCACCTTTGACCGCGATGGCGCCGGCGCCCTGGCTGAAGAAGGCGGTCGCGGCGCCGATGTTGCCCTCGGGCATCATGTATATTTCTTCGCAGGTCCACGCGGTCATCGCAGCGGCGCTGATCGCGGACTTGATCCACGCGACGACGCGGTACTTGGGTTTGATGTGGTCCTGGATAGCGTCGGAGAGTTTCTGCACTTCGTTGGCGGCCCCGCCGCCGGAGTTGATGATGAGCACCACGATGTCGGGGTCGTCGCTTTCGAGCATGTCGATCGAGCGGCGGAGGGCTTTTGCGTTCATGAACGGGCCGACCATCTCCTCCTGAGAGATGAACGCGATGCGCCGGGCGTTCGGGGATGCGGGCGATGCCGGGCGGGCGCTCGTGCGATCCGCCGCGGGTTCTGCGGCGGGGCGCGCGGGAGCGGGAGTGTCCGCGGGCGCGGGAGTGCTGTTGTCGGCTTCGCGTTCGATCCGGATTATGTTCGCCTTGAGGACGAGTTCCGTGCGTTCGACCGTGCCCAGAAAATACGTGATATATAAAAAGGTGTCGCCCTCGCGGGAGATTGTTCCTTCGAGCACCCGGCCGTCTTTTAAGTGCACGCGGTCGTCGGCGTAAGCAGACGCCGCGAGCAGCACAGACGCTAGGACGGCGACGATCGCTGTGAAGTAACGGTTTTTCATGGTCATTCCGGTGTTCGGTGTCAGGCTTCTGGGCACGGGCGGGGGAGGTCGGCGGGATCAGCGTCTGCGGCGGTTGGCGTCGCGGATGCGCTGTCGGATGTCTTCGATCTGGATGTCGATCTGGGATCTTTGCACGCCGCTGGCGTCGAAGACTTCTTCGAAGGCTGTGAGGATGCTCCGCATCTGGCGTAGCGTGTTGATCTGTCGGCCGAGCGCGGCGGCGTCGCCACGGCCTCTGCCGCCCCGATCAAGTTCTTCCTGGATATCTTGGAGTTGGGTTCTGGCCCGGCGTACGCGGTCGCGCCATGAGGCGAGGATCGTTTCGGATCGTCCGGAGATTTCCTCATAATCGCGCCCGATGTTCAGTTCGAAGGCGAGGTCGTCGATGTTGTCGACTACCCCCTTGGCGACTCCGAGCCGGAACGCCCAGTCGGCGTTGAGGGAGAGGACGTCGTTGCCTTCGAATGAGAACTCGTCCTTGTTTTTGCCCTCGCCGTCGTCGGTGAGGATGTGCCAGTCGTCGCCGTCTTCGGGTCGGGGCTCCCAGGTGATGTACTGGGGAGCGCCGCCGCTGATCTTGACGGCGAGCCATTCGGGTTTGAGGGCCATGGCGCGGATGAGTTTGGGCTCGTACCCGCCGGTGATGGCGAGGCCCTCGGCGTGCCCGATGCGGAGTGAGATTTGTTTGAGGTTTACGACGTCCTCACCCACGTTGAAGTCGGCGAGGTCGCCGACGCCGCCGAGCCGGCCGTCGGACATGAAATAGATTTCCGGGCAGACGAGTGGCAGGAAGGCGGCGCCGGCTTCTGCGCGTTTGATCCAGAACACAACGCGGTGGCCGGCGTTGATCGCGTCGGTGACGATGGGCGCGAGGGCCTCGGCGCCCCACATCCCGTCGAAGCCTTCGGGGAACGAGCCGGCGTCCAGCCGGACGACGATCGCGTCGGGGTTGCTCGCCATGGCGTCGTCGAACGCCTGGCGCAAGGGGGTTTTTGTGATTTCGAAGCCGATGTTCCCGTTGAGGCGCATTACGTAGAGCCGGGCGGCGCCGGGACGGGGTTCGGAGCGATCTGTCGCGCGGGGGCTGGCGCTCGGGGAGTTCGGGCGGCGTGAGTCGGCGACCGGCTGCACAACGCCTTTCTCGATCGAGAGGATGTTCGACTTGCTGTAAGTGGCCGGGGCGCTGATCCCGCCGACCATCACCAGCATCTCGATCTGGGTGTCGGTCTCGGAGAGCACGCGACCCTCGATCACCTGTCCGGATTTGAGAATGATGCGGTCGAGGGGATCGTCTGCGCGGGCTGCGGCATCGGCTAAGAACGCCGGCGCCGGGCTGGGGACGGCTGAGAACGCGAGCACCGCTGCGGCGAGCGCGAGGATCGGAGCCCAGAGGCGGGGTTTCAGCCGGGCGGTCGGGGATGATCTCATGAAGAACCTCGCGAGGTTTGATCGTGCTTCCGATACGAAGAGCCAGCGCGATGTGCGCGAGGCGCAAGCCGGCGCTCGGTTGAAGTATACGGGTCGAAGTCCGCGAGGTTGCCGAGCAGGA
>CAZTEE010000031.1:5980-13525 GCA_964611775.1 uncultured Phycisphaeraceae bacterium
TGAGGACGGCTTCGATACGCCTCTGGTCCGCTGCGACGTTGCGCGGATGTTAGCCCCGAGCGAGGTTCTACCCGGATCGGCCGGTATTGGGGGGGGGGGTATTCGTAGCGTCGAGGAGCCGTCGGGCGTGCCGCTGGGCGTCGTCGCGGCTTCGGGCGGCGCCTTCGAGTTGCGAATCGTAAAGAAGGCTCAGGGCAAGCCCGAGCGACGGGCCGGGCTTAAAGCCCATATCGATGAGGTCGTCGCCGGTGATCCAGGGTTCTGGGGCTATGCCGACCCCGTCGCCGGCGAGAGACGCGATGTCGTCGCCGATCCGCCGGGCGAGTCCCGGGTCCGCGGCTTCGAGCACGCTTACGGCTTCGGGAAAATGGGGACGTGAGGCTCGACGTTTTCGGCACGCCACGCCGAGCGTATCCCAGGCGTGCGCGAATTCCGACAGCAGCCCGAGGATCTCGGTGAGCGCGTCCCGCTCGTCGTTCGTCAGGCACAAAGCGGCACGCCAGGTCGGCGGGGGCGGCGCCGGGGGGGCCACCAGCGGGCGGAGATCGAATCGCCCGGCGTCCATCCGCCGCCGCCTGGCTTCGCGTTCGATCGCCCATGCGGCGAGCGACGCCGGGGCCGTGGCGTCTATGGGGAGCGCGGCAAGGATCGCCTGGTCGTTCGGGCCGCGCCGGCCGATCGGCGTTTCGGCGAGGGCGGGCGCATCGAGGCCGAGCGATTCGAGAAGATGGGCCGCTGCGGCGCGCGTGGGCGCTGCGAGCATCCGGCGGATCTCATCGCCGATCCGTTCACGGCTGACGCCGGCGAGTTCGCGCGCGTGGCGCGTGATCGCTCGGGCGGTGTGTTCGTCGAGGCCGAACCCAAGGCTGGCGGCGAAGCGCACGCCTCGGAGTGCGCGGAGATGGTCCTCGGCGAGTCTGCGGTCGGGATCGCCGACGGCGCGGATGATGCGGCTGTCGAGATCTGCAAGCCCGCCGACGTAGTCGATGATTTTGCCGGCTACGCCGCGGTTTATCTGATCTTCGGGGGTCTGTTCGAGCGGGTCGAGATATAGGGCGTTGATGGTGAAGTCGCGCCGATGTGCGTCGGATTCCGCGTCTGCGAAGTGGACCCGGTCGGGTCGGCGGTTGTCGGAATAGGCGCCTTCGCTGCGGAAAGTGGTGACTTCGATGGTGTGCCCGCGTTCGCGGACGAGCATGACGCCGAAGGACGCGCCGACCTCGTTGGTTCGGCGGAAGAGAGCGCGGACACGGTCGGGAGTGGCGTCGGTGGCGACGTCGTAGTCCTTGGGGCGCCGGCCGAGGAGTTCATCGCGCACGCACCCGCCCGCGAGCCAGGCTGTGTGCCCGGCGTCACGGAGCGCGCGGACGACGCCGATCGCGGTCTCTCGCGGGCCTGCCATGCCCGCAAGTGTAGATAAATGCAGCGAACGCAGATCCGGACATCCGGGACGGCCGACGCCCGTGGGCGGGGGTTGTGCAGGCTGGCGTCGCTCGCGATGATCCGCGCATGGCGTACATACGAACAGTTGCGGGATCGGACGCGAAGGGCGAACTCGCCGACCTATACCGCCGGGCCGCCAACCCCGACGGGACTGTAGATAATGTGATGAAGGTTCACTCGCTCAGCCCCGACGCGCTGCGGGCGCACTTCGAGGTGTACGTGGCGGCGATGCACAAGCCGTCTCCGCTCTCGCGCGTCGAGCGGGAGATCGTCGGGACGATCGTCAGCCGGCTCAACGGGTGCGCGTACTGCATGAGGCATCACGCTACGGGTCTGTCCCGGCTGCTGCGCGGCGAACGCCCGGAACTGCCCGACATGCTGCTGCGCGGGGATCATTCAATGTTATCACCGCGTGAGATCGCGCTGGCGCATTACGCGGAGAAACTCACGATCGAGCCGGGCGGAACGTCCGAGCGCGATGTCGAACCATTGCGCGCCGCTGGGCTTGACGACCGGGCGATCCACGACCTCGCGGTGGTTGTGGCGTACTTCTGCTACGCGAACAGAGTCGTCACCGGGCTTGGCGTTGAAATAGAAGATCGCGGGTTGGGCCAGCATCCGGTGACGCAATGATCGGCCGGCGTGGGTTCAATCCGCGCACGGCCCCCACGCGCTCAGGAGCATGAGGAGATCCGCCGAGCCGACGGTCGAGTCGCCGGTCAGGTCGGCGTCGGGGTGCGCGTCGCCGAAGGCGGAGAGAAGGATCAGCAGGTCGATCCCGTTGACGGCGCCGTCACCGTTGATGTCCGGCGGGCAGGAGTTGAACGGCGCGGTGATCGCGGCGGCGTAAGTGGTGTCGCCGAGCGTCGTGCGATCCGCGTTGGAGGCGATCGCGGCGACGTGGAAGGCGAGCCCGCCGATGTCCTCGGCGGGGGCGATCCAGCGCACGTTGAACGAGTAGCCGTTGTTCTGCGACACCCATTCGTTGATCGATTCTTCGTAGCCGGCGAAGGTGTGAGTTATGAATCGGGGGTCGCCGGAGGCGAACTTTGTGAGAACGGCGTCGGTGAGGATTAGTTCGCCCGCGGCGTCACCGGCGGGGGTTTCGACGCTGATCTGGAAGCCCGCTGCGACCTTTCCGGGGTCGAAGACTCGGACGGTGAGGTCGTAGGTCCGGCCTGGGATGTAGCGGGTCGGGCGCCCGAGGAGATCTACGCCGCCCGAGCCGGTGTCGGCGTGGCAGAGGATGCAAGTATTGAATCCGCTGGCCGGCCCGCCGGAGAACGACGCGGGCGCCCCGGATGGGAACGCGAACGAAGTCGAAGCCGCGAGCGCGAACGCAGAGACCGCGAGCACGCGTTTGACAATGTGAACCATGTCGCCCCTCTCGAACCCGGCCCGCGACGTCGGGGCCGTAATGACGACATAATACTCCACAAATGGCCGGGGTGCGATAGTTTCGTACGAAAAATAGCGCTATTGGCGAGTATTCAATCGGCGTCCCGGAGGGCGGCGTCGGCTGCGGCGGGGCGTCGCATGTAGAGGTGGACGGCGGTCGAGCCGTAGGGGTGGGTTTCCGGGCCGTCGGCGTCGGGGACGGCGAGGCCGTTGTATGGGTCGATCCGATGCAGGTGCTCGTCCACCACCGGCCAGGGAGTTCGCAGGACGGCGTAGCCGTCGGGGTCGAGCCGGGCTACGAAGCGGGCGAACTGCGCGAGAGTTCGGGCGCGATCGTCGTTGTTTATAATAAGCGAATAGGGGGGATCGAAGAAGATCAGATGGACCGGCAGCGGGGTCGCGGCGAGCGCGGCGCCGCCCATCGCGTCGGCGGTGACGACTTCGGCTCGATCGCCGACGCCGAACGAGGCGATATTTTCGCGGAGAGTGCGGGCGACGGCCCGGTCGCGTTCTATGAAGACGCAGCGGCCGGCGCCTCGGGACAGCGCTTCGAGTCCGACGGAGCCGGTCCCGGCGAAGACGTCTACGACGGGCTGGTCTTCGGTATGCCCGCGGAGCAGGTTGAAGACGGACTCGCGGACATGGTCGGGCATCGGCCTTGTCGGTGATGAGGGTGGCGGGGGGAGGATTGGTCGTGAGCGGAACTCGCCGCCGATGATGCGCATCGCGTCATGGAACCGCCGCCGTCGGCGCCGGTCAAGCGGGGATCGGGTCGAGCCGAGCCGGGATACGCGGACTTGATACCCTCGGCGGGGTTGTCTACATTGCCCGCCGGCATTCATCCGTTCATTCGGAAGAACGGATGAAGCCTTGGATTTCGCCCGAGATCCCGGCGTGCGCGTCGGGATATCCCATCACGAGGAGCCGCCACCGATGGCGCGAACGCTGTTTACATCCGAGTCCGTCTCCGTCGGCCACCCCGACAAGGTCGCCGACCAGATCTCCGACGCTGTTCTCGACGCGATGCTCTCCCAGGATCCGATGGCGCGTGTAGCGTGCGAGACGATGGTCTCGACGGGGATGGCGATCGTCGCCGGCGAGGTGACGACGACGGCTTACGTCGAAGTCCCTGAGATTGTCCGCAAGACGGTTCAGCGCATCGGCTACACCGAGCCCGCGCTGGCGTTCGATCACGAGACTTGCGCCGTGCTCACGAGCATCAAGCAGCAGTCGCCCGACATCGCGCAAGGCGTCAACACCGGCGGCGCCGGCGACCAGGGCATGATGTTCGGCTACGCCTGCCGGGAGACGGATGAACTCGACCAGAACGCCCTGATGCCGTTGCCGATATTCATCGCCCACCGCCTGGTCGAGACACATAAGAACGTCCGCGAGGCCAAGGGCGTCCCCGGCTTGCGTCCGGACGCCAAGAGCCAGGTGACGATGGAGTACCAGAACGGCAAGCCGTCACGGGTCAACACCGTCGTGCTCTCGACCCAGCACGCGCCTGAGTGGAACACCAAGCAGCGCGACCTCCGCGACGCTGTAATCCAGCACATCATCAAGCCGGTGCTCGGCACGATGTGGGACGACGCGATCATCGTGCACGTCAACCCGACGGGCCGGTTCGAGATCGGCGGGCCGCACGGCGACGTCGGGCTGACCGGACGCAAGATCATCGTCGATACCTACGGCGGGATGGGGCGCCACGGCGGGGGCGCGTTCAGCGGCAAAGACCCGACCAAGGTGGATCGCTCCGCCGCCTATATGGCGCGGTACGTGGCGAAGAACGTCGTCGCTGCGGGACTCGCGGACGTGTGCGAGGTGCAGTTGTCATACGCGATCGGCGTCGCCGAGCCGACGAGCGTGCTGGTCGATTGCCAGGGGACTGCGAAGGAGGACGAGCAGCGCATCGCCAAAGCGATCCGCGCCGTCTTCGAGCTCACGCCCAACGGGATCATCGAGACGCTCGGTCTGCGCAAGCCGATCTACACCGCGACCGCGGCGCACGGCCATTTCGGCCGCACACCCGCCGGGGATCATTTCTCATGGGAAAAACTCGACAAAGTAGATGCTCTCAAGCGGGCGCTGTGAACCAGACCCGCAGCGTGAATCGCGTTTATGACAGCGGGTCGGGCGTCCCGCCCGTGCGAACCACCGACGAGTCCGTTTAATATAAAATGCAAAGCCCGGGGAATTCATCCCCGGGTTTTTTTCGTACCCGTGCGATAGCATGAGTTATGATTGTTGATTAGTGCGGCTCTCGCGCTGCCTATGACGCGGGTCGCGCCTTAACCACGAGCGCACGTGTTTGGTTTGACGAGGCTGGCTCGGTCGTTGTCCTCAGCCGGCTTTGGACCGCAAGGGTTCTTTCGCTCGGACCGTGCTCGCGTCCATGCCGGGCATGGGGTAGTGGCGATCGAGGCTCGCGGCGAGTTCGTCCGGCCCGGTCAGCACGAAGTAGCAGGCCTGCCCGAAGTGCCGCAGCGCGAAGCGCATGGCGCGGAGCAGGTGCTCACGTGTCGTAGCGACGCGGATCTCGCCGCCTTCCCGGCGCATCGGGATTATGCGGAACTGCCAGGCCTGTCGGCGGTCGATGAGGGCGAGCACCGACTTCTCGATTTTCTCGTCGGCGGGATCGATGCGCTCGGCGATCTGTTCGTACTGATGCGCCCAGGCGTCCTCGACGGTCGCTGGGCACACGCCGAACATCTCCTCGGCGAGGGCGCCGAACGGCCGGTGCGAGGTCTGCTGGCGGTCGAGGACGGCCTCGACCTCCGCTTCACTCATCACGCCTCGATCCACGAGAACTTGTCCGAGTCGGGTAGCCATTGCATCTCCTCCGTCACGCGGTTGCTGGTTCGGGCGATCCCCGCCCGCCGGCGATCACGCTGCAAGCCGAGCATCGGCGCGCCGGGGCGCGGACCCGAGCCGGCGGGTGTGCTCGCACCAATTACGGTCACGGCTGCATCGCGCGCAGCGATGCGAGCGATCGCACCCGGCGTCACGACCGAGAACGCCGGCCGCTCAGCCGATCGACGCTGCTGGGTTGCTCGTCGCGTGGGACCGCGCGTTGTGACGCGGCGCGGGTTATTCTCGGTCCGGCGATCGTGTAATGTCGGCGCCGGTAGGATCACGCGGACTGCGGCGACCCCGCCCGTTTCGCGCATCACTATGGGACCATTCAGCGACAGTCAGACGGAAACCGACCTCGCGACGCTCGATGCGCTGCCCGCGCGGTTCGAATCGCTGCGATCGTCGCTGGGGTCCGTCGTGGTCGGGCAGCGCGACGTGATCGAGCATCTGCTGATCGCGACGTTCTGCCATGGGCACGTGCTGCTGATCGGTGTTCCCGGACTCGCGAAGACGTTGCTGGTGCGGTCGCTCGCTGCGTCACTCGACCTTACGTTCAGCCGGATCCAGTTCACGCCCGATTTGATGCCCGCGGACATTCTCGGGTCCGAGATCCTTCAGTCCGACCCGGCGACCGGGGAGCGGTCGCTGCGGTTCGCGCCCGGGCCGATCTTCGCGAACATAATTCTCGCGGACGAACTGAATCGGACCCCGCCGAAAACGCAGGCGGCCCTGCTGGAAGCGATGGAAGAACGGCAGGTGACGGTCGCGGGGCGGTCTCGCGCGCTCGAACAGCCGTTCCTCGTGATGGCGACGCAGAACCCTATCGAGCAGGAAGGCACCTACCCGCTGCCCGAAGCCCAGCTCGACCGGTTCCTGTTCACGCTTAATCTGACGTACCCGGACGCCGCGGACGAGCGGGCGATCGCAGCGGCCGGTGACACGCCCGCGCGGGCCTTGGCGGGCATCCGACGGATCTTTGATGGACGGGAACTCAATCACATCCGCGAACTCATCGCCCGCGTCCCGGTCAGCGACAGCGTCGCGGCGTACGCTGTAGGGCTGGTCAGGGCGACCCGCCCGGTAGATCCATCGTGCCCGGCGGACCTTCGCCAGATGATCGAATGGGGCGCCGGCCCCCGGGCCGGTCAGGCGCTGCTGCTCGCGGCGAGGTGCCTGGCGGCCGTCTCGGGAGAGCCGACCCCGACAGCCAAGCACGTCGAATCCCTTGCCCCAGCGGTGCTGCGAGGCCGGATCGTGCCCAGTCATGTCGCGATCGCCCGAGCGATCTCGCCGGATCATATCGTCCGCGAGGTGCTCGACCGGGCCGGGAAGCCGGATCGCGGCTGATCCCGTCCGAATATCCAGAAATCCACGCGAACCCGTTCGGCTGGCCGGCGTATTAAATCCCGGCCGGGTGGGGGCGTTCGGACTGTGTCCGGCGCCATGATCGGCCACGATTGGTAGCTCGCGCAGATCGGGTCGGCGTGATTCCCCCGGCGACCGGCCCGGTTTGAAAGCATGTTTCTCTCTCTTCTCCTCCGACGACCCGCGGCGTGAACCGCTCCGGGTCGTTTTATAATCTGAATCATCTCCCGGTGTTTCTCAGGCTCGCGCGGCGCCGGGCGCTAAGCCGCAGACCCACGTGCCACGCGACTGGCGTCGGACGCCGATTCGGGCGACAATGCCCGGCTCGACGCCGACGCGCCGATCGCCGCCGTAGCTCAACTGGTAGAGCGCGTGATTTGTAATCTCGAGGTTGTGGGTTCGAGTCCCACCGGCGGCTTTGATTCGATCGGGATGCTGCGAGGAAGTCCCGGCGGGTTACTTGGTTTCCTCGCTGACCGGAAC